>NZ_JBVHYH010000045.1:0-71437 GCF_055569135.1 Kitasatospora sp. NPDC029367 | reverse complement strand
CCACCCCCAACCCTCCCCCCCCCCCTCCCCCCCCCCCCGTCCCCCCCCCCCCCCCCCCCCCCCCCTTCCCCCTCCCCCCCCCCCCCCGCCCCCCCCCCCCCCCCCCCCCACGGTCGTACCGGGACTCGATCAACAGGTCTGGTCGATCAGGGAGAACGTGGCGTAGTGGTCGCCGGTGTAGTAGTCCTCCTGGGCGGCCTCGCCGGTGATGATCCGGCGGGTGCCGCGGGTCCGGGCGCCCGGGGTGATGACGGTGTACTCGTGGTAGTACCCGTACGACTGGCTCGGCAGGACGCCCTCTCTGTTCTGGAAGACCACGCCGTCCTGCGAGTACGGGAACGGCCCGTCGTCGGCGATCAGGTTCAGGGTGTCGGTGGCCTGCGGCGGGAGCGCGGACAGGCACACCGTGCCGCTCACGTCGGCGTGCGCCTCGGTGGCGACGGCGACGGGGGCGAGGGTCATCAGGGCGACGGCGGTGATGGCGGCAGCGCGGGTCTTCCACGCGCGTAGAGTGCGGGTCATGTCCATCAGTGTGGCGGTCCCCCGACAACTCCGGAAGGCTTGAGTCAACTTTTTACCGGAGGGTAACTCCCTTGTCCCACAAGCGACTTCACCCGTACGCCGGCCTCCTGAGCCGGTGCGCCGAAGCCGTCCACGAACCGTCCGCACCACCCTTGGGTCGACCGCCGTCGAACTTCCATCCGCGCCGCTGTCGGGCTCCTCACACCTTCACAGCACTCCCACAGCTCCCCGCCC
The DNA here is from genome assembly GCF_055569135.1 of Kitasatospora sp. NPDC029367. Classification (NCBI taxonomy): domain Bacteria; kingdom Bacillati; phylum Actinomycetota; class Actinomycetes; order Kitasatosporales; family Streptomycetaceae; genus Kitasatospora; species Kitasatospora sp. NPDC029367. The sequence continues at coordinate 70,681 of NZ_JBVHYH010000045.1, read as the reverse complement.
GCGCCGCATAGAGTGACGGACCGTGCCGGACCGGAACGATCACTGACGGGGTGGACATGGACACGGGCGCGAGCACGGACGCGAGCACCGACGGCGGCGGGCGCACGGACGGCGGCGGACGGACGGGCCGCGGCGGGCGGACGGACGGCGGCGGGCGGACCGCCAGGGCCACCGCACTGACCGCCCACCAGCTGATCGGCCTGCTGGTCGACCCGGGCGGCTTCCACAGCTGGGACGAACCGCCGCCCCTCCCCACCGCCGACCCCGACTACCGCGCCGCGCTCGACCGGGCCCGCGACCGCACCGGCCTGGACGAGGCCGTCCTCACCGGCCGCGGCCTGATCGACGGCCGGCCGGTCGCCCTGATCGCCTCCGAGTTCGGCTTCCTCGGCGGCTCGATCGGCGTCGCCACCGCCGAACGGATCACCCGGGCCGTCGAGCGCGCCACCGCCGAACGCCTCCCGCTGATCGCCCTGCCGGTCTCCGGCGGCACCAGGATGCAGGAGGGCTCGGCGGCCTTCCTCTGCATGCTCCGCATCACCGCCGCCGTCCAGGCGCACCGCGCGGCCGGCCTCCCCTACCTCAGCTACCTGCGCAACCCGACCATGGGCGGGGTCTTCGCCTCCTGGGGCACCCTCGGCCAGCTGGTCCTCGCCGAGCCGGGCGCCCGGCTCGGCTTCCTCGGCCCCCGGGTGTACGAGGAACTGCGCGGCGTACAGCTGCCGCCGGACGTCCAGCGGGCCGAGACCCTGGCCGGGCAGGGGCTGGTGGACGCCGTGGTCCCGCCGCAGGAACTGCGCGAACTGCTCCGCCGCACCCTCGCCGTCCTCGGGGCCGTCCCTCCCCCTCACAAGGCCACCCCTCTTCCTTATAAGGGCACCCCTCTTCCCCCGGCGGAGTCCCCCGCCACCGCCGCACCCCCCGACGCCTGGGACTCCGTCCGCCGTACCCGCCGCCCCGACCGCCCCGGCACCCGCGAGCTGCTGCGCCGCACCGCCGAGGAACTGGTCCTGCTCGACGCCCCCGGCGGCCACGACGGCGCCCTGGTCCGCGCCCTCGCCGTGCTCGGCGGCCACCCCGTCCTGGTCGTCGGCCAGCAACGGCAGGGCGCCGACCACGAGCGCCCCTTCACCGCCGCCGACCTTCGGGCCGTCCGGCGCAGCGCCAGGCTGGCCGAGCAACTGGGCCTGCCGCTGGTCACCGTGGTGGACACGGCCGGCGCCGAGCTGTCGGCCCGGGCCGAGCGGGAGGGGATCGCGGTCGAGATCGCGCACTGCCTGACCACCCTGCTGGCGCTGCACACCCCCGTCCTCGCCGTCCTGCTCGGCCAGGGGTCCGGCGGCGGGGCGCTGGCACTGCTCCCGGCCGACCGGGTGCTGGCCGCCGGGCACGCCTGGCTGGCACCGCTGCCACCGGAGGGCGCCTCGGCGATCGTGCACCGGGACGGCGCGCATGCCGCTGAGCTGGCCCGGGCGCAGGGCATCAGCGCCGGGCAGCTGGCGGCGGTCGGCCTGGTGGACGAGGTGGTCCCCGAGCTGCCGGACGCCGCCGAGGAGCCGGCGGCCTTCTGCGAGCGGCTGGGCGCGGCGGTCGCGCGGGCACTCGGCGAGCTGTCGGCCGTCGGCGAGGCGGACCGGCTCGCCGCCCGGGCGCTCCGGCACCGCCGTCTCGGCGACCTTCGGTGATCCCCGGCGGGTTTTGACGACCTTCGGTGACCTCCGGTGGCGCCCGGCGAAGGGGCGACTGCGGACCGTGACCGAATCCTGTGGCGCCGGGCACAGATCGTCAGTACCCAAAGTGCTGTGACCGAACCGTCCGGTGACGGCGGCGCCCCTCAAACGGTGAGTGCGCTCACAGGCGAATCGCGGCTACGACGGCGGGTAGTGGTGGCCGCGAGCCCCCCGCCGCCCCTCCGGACCACCGGCCGGCCGACCGGCGTCCGCCCAGCTCGGACCCGGTCCGAGCACCCCGCCCGGGCCGCCCTTCGAATCCACGGCCACCGTCGCGGCTACGACGGTGCGTCGTAACGAGGGGGTCTTGGCGACGGCCGATCCCGTCTGGCAACAATGGCTCTCGTCGTCAGCCGCACCGGCTCCTGTCCCGCCGGTCGACGGCTTACCGCCGAGTCGCGCCCCACAACCGCAACGGCCCCTGTCCGGCCCGTGGTCCTGGGTGGGGCGCGACTCGGCCCAACCTGATTGAGGTCCTGTTCTACATGCCCGCTTTCAAGCTCCGTATGCGCACTTCCGCCGCGATTCTCGCCGGCGCCGCCGGTCTCACCGCCCTGGGCGCGGGCGTCCTGCCCGCCACCGCGAACGCCGCCACCGCCTCCCCGCAGGCCATCGCCGCCCAGATCGTCCCGGCGAACCAGCTGGCCTCGTTCAGCCAGATCATCTCCCACGAGTCCGGCTGGAACGTGACCGCGACCAACCCGAGCTCGGGCTCGTACGGCCTGGGCCAGGCGCTGCCGGCCTCCAAGATGGCCTCCGCCGGCGCGGACTGGAAGACCAACCCGGCCACCCAGATCAAGTGGGCGCTGGACTACATGAACACCCGCTACGGCAGCCCGAACGCCGCCTGGGCCTTCTGGCAGAACCACCACTGGTACTAAGCCGCCCGACCACCGGCGTACCGAGCTTCCACCCGTCTCCTGACCACTCCCCCTCACCCCGGGGGTCGGACAGGGACCACCGGGGTGACCCGAGAGGGCCCGGGCCCGCGCGATCCGCGCGAGCCCGGGCCCTCCGGTGCGTTCGCGCCCTGCCGCGCGTTCCCGCCCTGCCGTACGTTCCCGCGCGTTCGCGCGCCCCTGCGGTCGTGCCCGCGCCGCTCGCATGCTCAGAGCTCCCCGGTCAGCCCCAGCAGCTCCCGCATCCGCGCGTACTTGGCGGCCAGCCGCTCGGCGGTCGCCCCGTCCAGCGCGGCCAGCCGCGCCGGGTCCGAGTTGTGCGCCAGGTCCGCCCGCTTGACCAGCAGCGCGCCCGGCGTGGCCAGGATCCGCGCGGTGTACGCCTCCACCGGCTCCCCGGGCCGCCGGGTGAGCGCGTCCACGATCGCCTTGGTCTCCGCCGGCAGCGCGGCCCCCGCCAGCCACTCCCGGCTCAGCCGGTCGTCCTCGACGGCGTCGTGCAGCCAGCCCGCCGCGATCTGCGCCTCGCTGCCGCCCCGCGCCGCCGTCCCGCCCGCGACCGCCGCGATGTGCTCGGCGTACGGGTGCCCGTTCTTGTCCACCTGCCCCTGGTGGGCCCGGCGGGCGACGGCCTCCACCTCGGACAGGCTCAGATACTGGTCCTCCACCCGCTCATCGTAGGCCCGCCCCCGCGCCGCCCTCCCGGCGCCGCCACCGGCCGGCGGCCCGCCCCCGGACCCGGGCCCCTTGATCAACACCCGGACGGCCACTGATTTACTGCCACGGGGGTACTCGGCGGCACCGGCGTTCCGGGGCCCTCCGGCGGGCGATCCCCGCCGCACCCGGCAGACCCGTCCGAGCGATCCGAGGAACCATGCCAGACCTCCACCCGCTGCTGTCCGCCTTCGCCCCGATCTGGGCCCTCACCGCGGTCGGCTACGTCGTCGCCCGCGCCGGGCTGCTCGGACCGCAGGCGGAGCTGGTGCTGACCCGCTTCGTCTTCCACGTCGCCATGCCGGCCGCGCTCTTCCTGATGATCTCCCGCACCCCGCTGGGGCACTTCGCCAACCCGTCGATGTTCGCCTTCGTGGCCGGCACCACCGTCTCCACCGGCCTCGGACTGCTCGCCGGGTGGCAGCTGTTCCGCCGCAAGCGCGGCGAACTGGCGATCGGCGCGATGGCCTCCGGGTACGTCAACTCCGCCAACCTGGGCATCCCGGTGACCATGCAGGTCGTCGGCGACGCCTCCTTCGTCGGCCCGGTGGTCCTCTTCCAGATCCTGGTGGTCACCCCGGCCGTCCTGGCCGTCCTGGACAGCGGCGCGGCCGGCCGCCGGGCCCTGGTCACCCTGCCGCTGCGCAACCCGATCCTGATCGCCACCGCACTCGGCGCCGTGGCCTCGGCCACCGGATTCCGGCTGCCCGCCGAACTCCACCACTCCGCCGACCTGCTCGGCGGCGCCGGCGTGCCGACCGCCCTGGTCGCGCTCGGCATGTCGCTGCACAATCGCCCGGCGGCCGAGGGCCGTTCGCGCCGCGCCGAGGTCGGCCTGACCGTCGCGATCAAGACCCTGGTCCAGCCGCTCGTCGCCCTGGTCGTGGCCGGCCCGGTGCTCCACCTGCCCACCCACCAGCTGCTCACCGTGGTGCTGTTCTCCGCCCTGCCGACCGCGCAGAACATCTACACCTACGCCCGCGAGTACGGCCAGGGCACCGACCTCGCCCGGGACACCGTGCTCTGGTCGACCCTGGTGTCGATGGGCACCCTCTCGCTGATCACCTGGACCCTGGGCCCCGCCTAGGGTCCTGCCGGGCGGCGGCCACCACGGAGGTCATCGCCTCCAGGAAGCGGCGGGCCGTCGCCAGCTCCGCCGGGTCGAACCGGCCCATCGCCGCGACCAGGTCGCCGATCAGCCCGCCGAAGAAGCCCTCGCCGAGCTCCATCGCCCGCTCCTCCACCACCAGCCGCACCCTGCGCCGGTCCTGCGGGTCGCGCTCGCGCCGGATCAGCCCGAGCCGCTCCAGCCGGTCCACCAGGCCGGTGGTCCCGGCCGAGTTCAGCCGGAGCGCCTCACCGAGCCGCCCCGGGGTGACCACCTGCCCGGCCCGGGCCGCGTCCAGCAGGTGGACCAACGCCCGCAGATCGGTCGGGTGCAGTCCACTGCGAGCCGCGAACTCGGCCCCGAACAGGTCGAGTTCGACCGTCAGACCGCGCAGCAGGTGGACCAGCCGCATCGGCTCCTCACGCTCGGACACCCTCTCGTCCTTCCTCGGGCACTCCCGTGCCATTATTCTCTCGTTCAGCGAGATACTTGTCCAACGAGCAATCCAGTGGGCGGGCGATCCCCGCCTGCCCGCACGCTCTCACACCACACCCCGCGGAGGCCCCTCATGTCCGCCCGCACCGCCCCCTTCCTCGCCTACGACAACTTCCTCGCCGCCTACGACAAGCTCCTCGCCCGCTGGCCCGTACCGGTCGAGCCCCTCACCGTCCGGACCGCCCACGGCACCACCCACGTCAACGCCTGCGGCCCCGCCGACGGCCGCCCCCTCGTCCTCCTCCACGGCGGCGGCGCCACCTCCGCCATGTGGTTCGCCAACGCCGGTGCCTGGGCCGCGGCCGGCCACCGCGTCCTCGCCGTCGACCTGATCGGCGACCCCGGGCGCAGCGTCCACGACGGCACCCCGCTGCGCGACGTCCCCGGCCTGCTCGGCTGGCTGGACGCCGTACTCGACGGGCTCGGCGTCCGCGAGGCCGACCTCTGCGGCCACTCCTACGGCGCCTGGACCGCCCTCCAGTACACGCTCCACGCCCCCACCCGGGTCGGGCGCCTCGCCCTCCTCGACCCCACCCAGTGCTTCACGGGCTTCCGCCCCGGCTACCTGCTACGTGCCCTCCCCCTCTTCCTCCCGCACCGCACCCCGGACCGCGCCCGCTCCTACCTCGACTGGGAATCCGGCCCCGGCCCCGCCGTCGACCCCGACTGGCGCGAGCTGTACGCCCTCGGCTACGCCGACTTCCCCGCCTCCCGCATCGTCACCGGCCCGCGCCCCACCCCCGCCCGACTCCGCACCCTCACCACCCCGGTACTCGCCCTCTACGCCGCCCGCACCCGCACCCACAACCCCCACCGCACCGCCGAGGCCACCCTCCGCGCCCTCCCCCACGCCACCGTCGCCACCATCCCCGACACCTCCCACCACACCCTCCCCACCGCAGGCGCCGCCCAGGTCAACCCCCAGGTCCTCACCTTCCTCACCCACCCCTGAGCCCCCACCCCACACGAAAATTCGGCCATGCCGACTTCCTGCGCGCACCCAGCCGCCCTCCCCCGTGGGGGGAAACAGTCGGACACCGCTCCTACGATGCTGGCCATGGCACGCTTCGAAGATCTCCAGCGCTCCCTGTGGGACACCGGTAGCGAGTACACGGTGCAGCCGGCGCTGACCGGCCAGGCGATCGTGGAGGCCCAGCAACTGCTCGACGTCACGCTTCCCGGCTCCCTGCTCGACCTCCTGCGCCATCGGAACGGCGGCGAGATCGCCGACGACTGGAACGCCTTCCCCACCAGCCGGCCGACATCTTGGAGCACCGACCACGTCCCCTTCGACAGCATGCTGGGCATCGGCCGTCGCGAGGGAACGATCTCCCTGCTCGACAGTCCGTACCTCGTCAAGGAATGGGGCCTTCCAACCGGGTCGGTGCTGTTCTCGGGAGACGGGCACTGTTGGATCGGGCTCGACTACCGGCCATGCGGCCGGCACCACGAACCCTCCGTCACCTGGTTCGATGCGGACTTCGACAGCGAACTCGCCCTCGCCCCGGACTTCCACTCCTTCATCGAAGGCCTCACCGCTGCCCGAAACTTCGAGTGAGAGCCCCAGGGCCGCTGCCGGCACGCTGCTCCGGGGCGTCACCTCCCGCGGCCGGGTCGGGGTCCCTTTCCTCGCCATGAGCGGTGACACCGAGGCCGAGGAGGCGTTCATCGACGCCATCGGGCCCGAGTACCTGATGGACATCCGCACGGAAGGCCCGGCCGAGCGCTACCGCGCCTGGGCGGACGAGGTCCGCTCGGCCGCCGAGCGCCTGTGCCGCACCGAGGCGCCGATCCGGTAGCCCACGGAGCAACCCCGACACCCTGCGGCCGGAAACCGACGCATGCTGGACACGGGTGTCGGCCACCCAAGTCCCTTGCTCTGGAACAAACTTGAAGACCAGGCGCCGCAGTGCGTGCGCCCGCGCCGGATACGGCACAGCCGAGTTCAGTAGATCAGGTAGCCCGGACGGTGCCCCTCGTCGTCGATCTCCCCGTTGGCCTGGGCCCGCAGCTTGCGGGACAGTTCCTCCAGGGCCCGGGAGGCCGCGACCTCCTCGCCGATCCTGGCGAGCGGACGGTCCTCCGCACTCTTCTCGGCCTCACCGTGCGCGCTCAGGCCCGGCGCCCGCGCGCCCGTCAACCTGGCGTCGCACACCGTGTGCACGCCGTCTTCGTCGAAGCTGAGCTCCACGTCCCACTGGTTGTGCATGCCACACCTCCTGGCGCAGGCCCCCGTCGCGCCGGTCCCGGCCGACCCGGGCGGTGGGCCCGTGGCGGCCGCTCACACCAGCGTGCGCCCGCCCCGCCCGTGGCGGCAAGCGCGGGGCCCGTGCGGTCAGCGCGGGGCCCGGGCCTGCCCCGATCCGGCCGCACGGCGTCCGCTCGGCCCGGCCGCCGCCCCGGCGGTACGCTGGCGGAAGCGCGCCGCGATCGCCGTCCCTCCCCGGAACCGCCGGCGCGGCGCGGGGCAGCGACAACCTGGTGGTCCCTCCGTGGCGGTCTTCCTCCTCGCTCTGAGCGCGGCCTGCTGTCTGGGACTCGGCTTCGTCCTCCAGCAGCACGCGGCGCAACGGGCCCCCCGTGCCGACATGCTGCACTGGCGCCTGCTGCTGGACCTGATGCGGATGCCGGAGTGGCTGCTCGGCACCGGTTTCATGGTCAGCGGCCTGCTGCTGTCCGCGCTCGCGCTCAACCAGGGCGAGGTGTCCCTGGTCGAGCCGCTGCTGGCGACCAACCTGATCTTCGCGATGGCGCTCTCCCGGGTGCTGACCCGTCAGACCCTCGGCCGCTCCGGCTGGGTCGGGGTGCTGCTGCTCGGCCTGGGGGTGACGGCGTTCATCGTGGCCGGGCGGCCGACCGGCGGCGGCCCGGCCGCCGGGGAGCTGCGCCACTGGCTGGTGGTCGGCACGGTGGCCGGGCTGACCCTGCTGCTGGTCGCGCTCGCCCGACGGCTGCCGCTGTTCGAGGAGGCCACCCTGCTGGCCCTCGCCGCCGGACTGCTCTACGGCCTCCAGGACGCGCTCACCCGCACCACCACCCAGCGCCTCGACCACGACGGGCTGGCGGTGGTGCTGCGCACCTGGCAGCCGTACGCGGTGGTGGCGGCCGGCGTGGTCGGGCTGCTGCTGGTGCAGAGCGCCTTCGAGGCCGCCCCGCTGCGGATGTCCCTCCCTGCCCTGACCGCCGCCCAGCCGCTGTCCGGGATCGCCTGTGCGGTCGGCTTCCTCGGCGACCGGCTGCGGGTCACCCCGGGTGCCCTGGCCTGGCAGGCGGCCGGGCTGGTGGCGATCGTGATCGGGGTGATCGTGATCGGGCGGCACCCCGCGATGCCCGGCAGCGTCCGCGAAACCCTGGAGTCCATCGGCGCACCACCGGAGGACCGGTCCGGCAGCACCGACAGCGGCGACGGCCCCGACCGTGACACCGACCGTGACACCGACCCGGACCGCAGAACCGAGTAGGCCCACCGATGTGCTGGAGCGCCCAGGCGGACGCCGTGGCCGGCACGGTGGTCGCGGGCGTCGGCGTGGCCTGCCTCCTACGCGCCCGACGGTCCGGCCGACCGCAACGCCTACCGCTCGCCGCACTCCCGCTGGTCCTCGGCGTGCACCAACTCGTCGAATCCCTGGTCTGGCTCGGCACGGACGGTGAGCTACCCGCCGGCCCCGCCGGGGCAGCCCGCACCGCCTGGGCGGTGATCGCCCTGCCGCTGCTGCCCGTCCTGGTACCGGCCGGGGTGTGGTGCGCGGCCCACGAACCCGGCCACCCGGCCGGCCCCTCCCGTCGCCGACTGCTCGCCCTCCTCACCCTGCTCGGCACAGCAGTGGCGGTGCCCCTCGCAGCCACCGTCGCCACCCACCCGGTAACGGCCACCCGCCACGGCCACACCCTCGACTACGGAACCGCCGTCCCCCACCCCGCCCTGCTACTCACCGGCTACCTCCTCACCACCGTCGGCTCCCTCCTCCTCAGCGCCGACCACCTCCTCCGCCGCCTCGGCCTCCTCACCGCAACAGGCGCCCTCGCCTGCGCCCTGCTCTGGCACCTCGCCTTCATCTCCACCTGGTGCGCCCTCGCCGCCCTCGCCAGCCTGCTACTCCTCCACTGGTCAGCACACCCACCCGCACCACCCCACCCCCAAACCACCCCACCCACCCCCCAACCCCCCACCCCCGACCCGCACCAACCCACCCACCCCCAACCCCCACCCCCTCACCCGCCCAAGGCGAGAGGGACGCGCTGCGGGAGGGGGCGGTGGAGGGGGTGGGTGCGGAGAGGGGCGTGACGGGTGATTTTCAGACCGCCAACGGCGCCCAGCACCCCACCATGAGGGTCGGCGGTCTGAAAATCATCCAGCCCCCGGAGCGCCCACCCCCGGAACCGCCCCCGGCGTCACCCACCCTCCCGAGAGCCCACCCCCCAACCAAAGCCCCGCGCAGCGGCACCCCCCCGCCACTCGGCGCCCCCACCACCCCCCATACGGCGGGGACCGCCCCCCACTTCGCGCCCCGAAGCCGGATTGTCACCCGCGCGGACTAGGCGCAGGCTGGCAGGAGGGCCAGCAACGCGGCCCGCCCCGGTCGGCCGCGGAACCGATGACGGCCGCCGGTCAGGCACGAGGGGCAGAGCAATGGCACGCGGGAAGCTCTGGGGCTACGTCGCGTCGGGGGCCCGGGCGCTCGGCGCGCTCAGCGGCGCGGGCGGCGTCGGACGCAAGGACAGCGGGGGCAGCAGGGGCACTGCGGAGGGGCTCGGCCCGTACCCGCCGTTCTCGATGGCCGCCCCCCGGCCACTGTCCCGCACGGAACTGGACCGGCTGAGCTGGACCGGCCGCCAGGCCGGGTGCGATCCCCAGGCGCGGCACGTACAGGTCTCCGAGGTGGTGCGCCGAGTGGTGCGCGGCGGCGGCCGGGCAGCGGCCGTCACGGTGCGGCTGGCGCCGGGCCTGCCGGTGGTGGCCGGGGACGCCCGCAGGATGGAGGCCGCGATCGCCGGGCTGCTGGACCACGCGATCCGGCGCAGCCCACTGGGCGGCCGAGTGCTGGTCCGCGCGGACGTCAGGCGCTCCGGCCCGTCAGCACCCCGCGCCGCGGCCGGGCGCGGCGTGACCGGGCACCGCACGGCCGGACACGGCCGGGAGCGAGTGGAGATACGAATCTCCGACCGCGGTTCGTACGAGCCGCCCGAGGCCCACGAGTGGCTGCTGGCGGGCGTGCGGAGCACCGGACCGGTGGGACCGGCGCTGCACAGCCTGGTGCTCGCGGCCGGCGGCCGACTCGCGGTGGAGCCGACCCCCGGTGGCGGCATGACCGTCGTCCTGCTGCTCGCGGTCGCCTACGACTAGCCACCCCCTCCACCCACCGCCCCCGGCCACCCACCGCCCAGCGAAGAACCCACCGCCCAGCGAAGAACCCACCGCCCAGCGAAGAACCCACCGCCCAGCGAACACCGCGCCCCGAACCTAGACTTGCCCCATGCCCCGGCTCAACGACCAGGTCAGGGAGCTGCTCCAGGAGTACGCCGACCTGATCAACATCACCGGCGGGGACGCCTTCCGGGCCCGCGCCTACGAGAAGGCCGCCCGGGCCGTCGGCGGCCACCCCGAGGACCTGGCCGGTCTGGACGTCAAGGGACTCCAGCAGATCCCCGGCGTCGGCAAGTCCACCGCCGAGAAGATCGCCGAGTACCTCGCCGGCGGGAGGATCGCCGCGCTGGAGGCCCTGCGCGCCGAGATCCCGTCCGGCGTACGGGAGATGATGGCCGTCCCCAGCGTCGGCCCCAAGCGCGCCCTCTCCCTGTACCGGGACCTCGGGATCGGCTCGGTGGACGAACTCGCCGACGCGATCCGCGCCGACAGGCTGTCCGGTGTGGCGGGCTTCGGCGAGCGCAGCGGCGAGAAGATCCTGCACGGCATCGAGCTGATGCGGCAGTCCGGCGGCCGGACCCTGCTCGACGCCGCCACCGAGCTGGCCGAGCAGCTGGTCGAGGCGCTGTCCGCCGTGCCCGGCTGCACCCGCTGCGCCTACGCGGGCTCGCTGCGCCGGATGCGCGAGACGGTGGGCGACATCGACGTGCTGGCGACCGCCGCCGACTCGGCCCCGCTGATGGCCGCGCTCACCGAACTCCCGTACGTGGCCGAGGTGATCGGCAGCGGGCCGACCAAGACCTCGGTCCGCACCACCGGGGGGATCCAGGTGGACCTGCGGGTCGTGCCCGAGGAGGACTGGGGCGCCGCCCTGGTCTACTTCACCGGGTCGAAGGCGCACAACATCAAGTTGCGCACCAGGGCGGTGCGGGCCGGCCTCAAGCTCTCCGAGTACGGACTGTTCGAGGTGGCCGGCGACACCGGAAAAACCTCGAAGAAGCAGCAGCAGAAGCAACAGCAGGAGGGCACCAAGGTCGTGTCCACGACCGAGGAGGAGGTGTACGCGGCGCTCGGACTGCCCTGGATCCCGCCGCCGCTGCGCGAGGACCGGGGCGAGATCGAGGCCGCGCTGAACGGTGAACTCCCTGAGCTGATCCAGGAGTCGGACCTGCGCGGCGACCTGCACACCCACACCGACCTGACCGACGGCCTGGCCACCCTCACCGAGATGATCGACACGGCGGCGGCCCGCGGCTACTCGTACTACGCCGTCACCGACCACGCGCCGGACCTGGTGATGCAGCGGATGACCGACGAGAAGATGCTGGCCCAGCGCGAGGAGCTGCGCCGACTCGCCGACCGTCACAGGAAGTTGCGCCTGCTGCACGGCACCGAGCTGAACATCGGCCCGGACGGCGGGGTGGACTGGCCGCCCGAGTTCCTGGCCGGCTTCGACGTCTGCGTGGCCTCCGTCCACTCGCACTTCACCCTGGACCGCGCTGCCCAGACCCGCCGGCTGATCCGGGCCTGCGAGAACCCGCACGTCCACGTCATCGGCCACCTCACCACCCGACGGATCGGCCGGCGCGGGCCGATCGACGTCGACCTGGACGCGGTGTTCGCGGCCGCCGCCCGCACCGGCACCGCGATCGAGATCAACAGCTCCCCGCAGCGGCTCGACCTGCGGGACGAGGACGTGCTGCGGGCCAAGCGGCACGGTGTGCGCTTCGCGATCGACAGCGACGCCCACGCCACCGGCCACCTCGGCTACCCGCGCTTCGGCATCGGCACGGCGCAGCGCGGGTGGCTCACCGTCGACGACGTGGTCAACGCCTGGACGTGGCAACGCTTGAAGCAGTTCCTCCGCAAGGACGCACTACGGAAGTAGTGCCGCCCTAACACCCCCCGAGCGAAGCCCCCGGTGAGGCCAGCACCCGGGCCGCGCTGCGGTGCCCGAGCCCCGCCGCCAGGTGCAGGTCCCCGGTGTCCAGGAACCCGGCCAGGAAGCCCGCCGCGAAGGCGTCCCCGGCCCCGGTGAGGTCCCGCACCTCGGCCACCGGCGGCACCGGCACGGTGAACAGCCCGTCCCTCGGAACGTCCACGGTGGTCGGCCCGGCGCCCGCCTTGGTGACCACCGTCGAGGCCGCCAGCCGGGCCCGCTGCGGCCCGGGCAGGCCGTCCACCAGCAGCCCGAGGTAGGCGGACTCGGAGCGGTTGGCGAACACGAAGGTGGGCGCCAACTCGGCCAGCAGGGCGAGGAAGCGCTCCCTCCCGTACTGCTCCAGCATCCCGGTGGAGGAGGCGTCCACCGAGGTGGTGCCGCCCGCCTGCCGGACCCGGTCGAGTGCGTCGACCGCCGTCCGGCCGACCGGCTCGCCGTCGAAGGAGTAGGCGGGCACGTGCAGGTGGGTCAGTCCGCACAGCCAGTCGTCCGGGACGCGTTCCAGCAGCTTGGCGGCGCCGCGGTCGGGCAGCATGGTCCGTTCGCCGTCCCGGTCGATCAGCACCACGATGCTGCCGGTCCTACCGTGCCGCTGCACCCGGACGTCCACACCGTGGCCGCCGAGTTCGGCCACCACGGCGTCCCCGACGGCGTCCGCGCCGACGCAGCCGAGGAACCGGGCCGGGTACTGGCCGGCGGCGAAGCAGGCGACGTTGGCCGCGCTGCCGCCGCGCCGCCGGAAGACCTGGGCACCGGAGTCGGTGCCGTGGCGCAGCGGCCCGTCGACCCAGACCACGATGTCCTCGACAAGGTCGCCGAGCACCCCCAGCACGGGTCAGGCCCCGGCGGTCGCGGCGGCGGACCCATCGGTCCGGTCACTCCCGCCGGCCCGGTCCCGCTGGGCCGCCAGGGCGGTGGCGATCTCGCCGCCGAGGCGGACGTTGCCGCGGTAGACCTCGACGTTGACCTCCAGGCTGCGCCCGCCGGTGTCGCGCTGGATGTGGTCGAGCAGGAACGGGGTGGAGGCGTTGCCGGTGATGCCCCGGCGCTCGGCCTCGGCCCAGGCGCGGGCCAGGATGCCGTCCAGCTCCTCCGGCGGCAGCTGCTTGGCCGGGTCGACCGGGTTGGCGATCAGCACGGCCTGCGGCAGGTCGAGCCGGTCGCGCGCGTCGATCACCGCGGCCGCCTCCGCCGCGGACTGCACGGCGAAGTTGGTCTCGTGGCCGGAGTCGGTGACGTAGAAGCCGGGGTACTTGGTGGTGCGGTAGCCGATGACCGGGATGTTGAGGGTCTCGAAGCGCTCCAGGGTGGCCCGGATGTCGAGGATGGACTTCACCCCGGCGCTGATCACGGTGACCGGGGTGGCGGCCAGGGTGGTCAGGTCGGCGGACTCGTCGAAGCTCTCGGCGGCGCCGAAGTGGACGCCGCCGAGGCCGCCGGTGGAGAAGACCCGTACGCCCGCGCGGTGGGCGAGGAAGGCGGTGGCGGCGACGGTGGTGCCGCCGTGCCGGCCGAGCGCGGCGACCACCGGCAGGTCGCGCAGGCTGACCTTGTCCAGGCCGTCGGTGGCGGCGAGTTCGGTGATCTGTTCGGTGCTCAGGCCGACGGTGGGGACGCCCGCGTGCACGCCGATGGTGGCCGGGACGACGCCCGCCGCGCGCAGCTGCTGCTCGGCCTCCAGCGCGACCGCCAGGTTGCGGGGGCGCGGCAGGCCGTGGGTGAAGATCGTCGACTCCAGGGCGACCACGGGACGCCCGTCGGCGACGGCCCGGGCGACCTCCTCGGAGATCTGGATGGCGGGAGTGCTGGCGGGCTGTCCGGTCATGGCGGGAGCTTCCTGTGAGATGCCACTGCGGTGGGGCAACGTGACGCTCAGCGTATGGACGGTTCGGATCGGAAACCAGAATGAGTCCTGGGGTTTCCGATAGTCGATCAGCTATTGGTTCGCACTAGGATGACCCGCATGGGCTTCACCTTGCGACAGCTTGAGGTCTTCCTGACGGTCGCCGAGACGCTGCACTTCGGCCGGGCCGCCGAGCGGCTGCACATCTCGCAGCCGACGGTCAGCCAGGAGGTCGCCCGGCTGGAGCGGACGGTCGGTGTCGAGCTGTTCGACCGCAGCCGCCGCTCGGTCGCGCTGACCGAGGCGGGCGAGGTGATGGCGGCCGAGAGCGCGAGGCTGCTGGAGCAGGCCGGGGCGATGCTGGCGCGGGTCCGGCTGCACGAGGAGTCCCGGCTGGGGACGGCCCGGATCGTCGCCTCCCCGAGCGTGGTGAACCGGCTGCTGCCCGCCGTGGTCAGCCGGGCAGAACAGGAGCTGCCCGCGCTCGACACCGCCGAACTCGCCGTCGACACCGGCCAGGTCTCCGCCACCCTGGCCGGGGAGCTCGCCGACATCGGCCTCGGCCGCTTCCTGGAGGACGTCCCCGGCTACCGGCTGGAGCGGATCGCCGACGAGCCGGTCCGGGTCGCCCTCGGCCGGGACCACCCGCTGGCCGGCCGGACGGCCCTGCGGCTGGCCGAACTCCGCGACCTGCCCCTGCTGTTGTGGCCGCGCGAGCAGCACCCCCGGTACTACGACCACGTGCTCGGCCTGTGCGCGGAGCACGGCGTCGACCCGCCGGTGCTGGTCAGCCCGCCGCGGATCGTCGGCTCCCGGCTCTACCTACTCGCCCGCAACCGCGCCTTCTCGCTGGTGCCCGGCTCGATGACCGGCCACCTCACCGAGGACGTGGCCACCGTACGGCTGGACGGCCGGGCCACCCTGCCGCTGGAGATGCAGTGGCGCACGGACGACCGCCGACCCCCGCTGGCGACGCTGCGCAACCTGATCCGCCAGGAGGCCGCGGCCCTGGAGGAGTGGTAGGCCGACCCGACCACTCACCACCCCCCGCCCACCGCCCCCGCCCGACCCGACCGACGCCCCCGCGAAGGGCCCCAGCGGGCCCGAAAGCAACTCTTGACGGTCACATGCCACCGCCGGAAGGATGCCCGGGACACCCACCCGGCCCGTCGCGCGCCGACGGGCCGCCCGACCCCGGGGACCCACCTTGGCCCTGCTCCCCCGGCGCTCCCCGCGCCCCCTGCTGCGCCGCCTCGCCGGACTGCTCGGCGCCACCGCCCTCACCCTCGCCGGCACCCTGACCGCCGCCGCCCCGGCCCACGCCGACTTCGGCAGCGACTACCACGACCCGGTCACCGCCACCAAGCCGCTCACCCGCCCCGACACCCGCTCCTGCACCGTCGAGGTGATGCACGACCGGGAGTTCCGCAACGGCTACGGCAACCCGCCCGACACCCCGTACACCGCCACCCTCACCCCGCCCGCCGACTGCGCCGGCCCCTGGTCCGCCGTGGTCCTGGACCTCCACGGGCAGGTCGCCGGGCGGCAGTTCGACCGGATCTTCAGCGTCCGCGTCGGCGGCGTCGAGGTCCTGCTGTCCTCCACCCCGGAGCCGTCCCACGACGGTATCCAGTGGAACGTCGAACGCGACCTCACCCGCTACGCCCCGCTGTTCGCGGCCGGACCGCAGCCGTTCTCGCTCGACCTCGCCAACGTCACCGACGCCACCTACACCGGTGTCTACCAGGTCTCGGCGAGCCTGACCTTCTACACCGCGAACGACCGCTGGCCCGCCGCCCACGGCGCCGACCAGGTCCTCACCACCGGCCCGTTTTCGCTCACCCAGGCCGCCCCGGGCACTGCCGGGGACCTCACCTTCCCGCAGAACCTGCAAGGGCTCACCGCCGAGGTGTACGCGCGGGGCGGCGGCGCCTGCGAGGAGTTCGCCTACGCCTCCGCGCCGGACGCCTTCGTCGCCGCGAACCCGTCGATCGGCGCCTGCGGCAAGGGCCCGTTCCGCGAACTGAGGCTGACCGTGGACGGCCGGGTGGCCGGCGCCGTCTGGCCGTACCCGGTGATCTACACCGGCGGCTGGGACCCGCTGCTGTGGCGGCCGGTCCCCGGCGTCTTCGCCTTCGACCTGCCCGCCTACCGGCTCGACCTCACCCCGTACGTCGGCCTGCTGCTCGACGGGCGGCCGCACCGCGTCGGCATCGCGGCGAACGCCGCCGAGGCGCAGAGCAACGACGTCTGGACCGGCCAGGTCAACCTGTTCGCCGAGGTCGACCACGGCACCACCCGTACCTCCGGGCAGCTCACCGACCACCGGGTCGCCCCCGAGGCCGCCGTCACCACCCAGCTCGCCGACCACGGCGGCGGCAGCGGCGACTGGACCGTCACCGCCGCCCGGCACGACCTGGCCCGCGGCTGGGTGCAGACCTCGCACGGCCGGATCACCACCGAGGTCCGCGACGACCTCACGTTCAGCTCCGCCCAGCAACTGCGCGACAGCGGCAACGACGTGACGCTGCACAACGGCACCGACCTCACCCGCACCACCGCCACCTGGGGCGGCGGGCCACACCGCACCACCACCGTGCACGAGGGCGAACCGCTGGACGTCACCTACAAGGTGACCCACGACGCGGCCGGGAACACCGACCAGAACACCGCGATGGACCTCGGCTACCACCGCGAGGCCACCACCGCGACCGGCGGCCACGTCACCGGGCGCAGCACCGTGGACCACACCCTGCGACCCACCGCGACCCGCCACGACGGCGACCGCACCGTCCGGACCGGCAGCAGCACCGAGGACTACCGCAGCACCGGACCGGACGGGCCGTACCACCGGACGCTGAGCTTCGTGGACGGGTGGCCTAAGCCCTGAGGCGCTCCCTGCCCCGACTTGCGAAATCCGCCCGATTTCGGGCCGTTCACCCCTGGTGCACGGCTCGTAGGAGGCGCATGATGGGAGGTGGACCTGCGAGGTAGCTGAAGGAAGTTCGACCGCAGGAGGCAGTGGCGACAGGTCGAGACGGATCAGGGTCTGCCGCTGGTACTACCTCGGTCGACGATCGAACTACCGGCCGGAGGACGTGACGTCCGGAGGCCACCCCCACCTCGCAGGTTCCCCGCGTCCACGGAGCTTCCCCTCGCTCCGTGGACGCGTCCTGCCGTCCGCTACCGCGGCACCGGGTACCCCGCCTCCCAGGCGTGCACCGCGATCCCGACCCGGTTCGACACGCCCAGCTTGCGCTGGATGCTGGCCACGTGGGTCTTCACCGTGCCCGCGGAGATGAACAGTTGGGCCGCGATGTCGGCGTTGGTGCGGCCCGCCGCGACGTGGCCGGCGATCTCCACCTCCCGCTCGGTCAACGGCACCGCCACCCCCACCCCGGCCGGGCGCGCGGGCCGCCGCGGCGCCGTCACGTGCTGGAGCAGCCGCACCGTGACCGACGGGCTGATCAGGCTCTCCCCGTCCGCCGCCGCCCGCACCGCCTCGGCCAGCAGGGCCGGGCCGGAG
Source organism: Kitasatospora sp. NPDC029367 (assembly GCF_055569135.1). Taxonomy (NCBI): domain Bacteria; kingdom Bacillati; phylum Actinomycetota; class Actinomycetes; order Kitasatosporales; family Streptomycetaceae; genus Kitasatospora; species Kitasatospora sp. NPDC029367. Next base: position 53,059 of record NZ_JBVHYH010000045.1, on the reverse strand, counting down.
CGCTTCAACAGGAAACCGGAGGCGCCGTGCCGCAGCGCCGGGTAGACGTACTCGTCCAGGTCGAAGGTGGTCAGCACCACCACCCGCACCGAGCCGGACAGTCGCCTGGTCACCTCCAGCCCGTCCAGCCGCGGCATCCGGATGTCCACCAGCGCGACGTCCGGCCGCAGTTCGGCCGCCAGCTCCAGCGCGGCGACCCCGTCGACGGCCTCGCCCACCACCTCGATGTCCGGCTGGGCGTCGAGGATCCGCCGCACACTCCGCCGGACGGCCTCCTGGTCGTCCGCGACCAACACCCGGATCACCCGCGGGTACTCACCGTTCGCACTCGTCACACCGGGCAGTCTCCCGCACCGACCGGCGGGCGGGAAAACTCACGCCGCCGGTCCGGCGCGGTTCACCTCCGCCCGGTGAAGCCGACCGCCATGAGCGCTTCCGGCGGACGTCCGCCCCCCCGTCAGCCGGCGCGGGCTCCCGGCCGGGGCGACCGGTCTGAGCCTCGGCGGAGCCGTCGCCCTAGATCTGCGTCCACCCGCCGCGCGCGAGGAGCGCGATGGGGCCCGCCACGAGCAGGGCGGCGAAGACCGTCCCCACCGAGCCGCGGTCGCGCCGGCCGGCGAGCAGCAGCATGACGCCGGACGGGAAGGCGAAGACGAACACCGGCAGCGGGAGCAGCACATACGGCACCGAGCAGACGGCCTCGATGCCGAACTGGAACCAGCCGACGGCGAGGCAGGCACGCCGGAAGCTCGGCTCGCGCGGTACGGCCAGGGGCAGCACGGTCATCGCGAGGAATCCGACGTACAGGCCCCAGAACCACGCACTGTCGGGCCTCGACGACAGGCCCGCGACGGCATACGGCACCCAGGCGACACCGGCCAGGGCGACGAGGATCCGCCCGCTCGGTCTGACCCGGCCGCGGACGGGGCCGGTACGCGGCTCCCCCGACCGGTCGGCGAACGCGGCCCCGACCGCGAAACCGGGCTGCGCCGGCAGTAACTTGCTCATCCCTACCCCCTGAGAACGACCCTGAGAACGGTCTCGAGAACGGTCCCGAGAGCGATTTGAACGTGTTCAACATAGCGCTCCGACCGTCCCCCGGAAAGCCCGGGGGCGCCCCTCGCTACCGCCCCGGCAGGGTGCAGCACACCTGCCAGCCCGACGGGCCGAACGGGCCGGAGGTCAGGGTGCCGCCGTGGGCGGCGGCGCGGGCCGCCAGGCCGACCAGCCCGGTACCGCCCGCGCCGGGGCGGCGGCGCAGCCGGGGCCGTCGGGCGGCCGGCTCGCCGGTGTCGCCTACGGTCACCCGTACCGCCCGGCCGTCCGGCTCGGCGGCCACCCGGACCGTCACCGCGGTGGCCTGGGGGGCGTGTCGGCGGACGTTGGTCAGGGCCTCCAGGACCACGGCGTACGCGGTGGCCTCGGCCTCGGCGGCGAGCAGTCCGACGGCCTCCGGGGCGAGCTCCACGGTGGCGCGCGGGCCACCCGTCGTACCGAAGCGCTCCACCAGCTCCGGCAGGTCGGCCAGCCCGACCCGGCGGGTGGTTCCGGCCGTCGCCCGTCCTTCGCGCAGCGCACCGACCATCTCGTCCATCGAGTCGAGCGCCCGCACCCCCGCCTCCTCCAGGCGGCGCAACAGGGCGGCCGTCTCCGCCGGCTCCTGGCCCGGGAGTTGGCCGGCCTGAGCCTCCAGCACGATGCCGGTGATCTCGTGGGCGACGAAGTCGTGCAGCCCCCGGGCGACGTCCAGCCGCTGCTCGCGCCGCGCCCGCTCGAGGGCGCGCTCCCGGCGGACCTCCAGCACCCGCAGGTAGAGGCCCGCCCCGGCCACCCCGAGCACCGGCAGCAGCGAGAACAGCACGCCGCTCACCGGCCCGGCCGCACCGGCCTGCGGCATCCGGAGCACGGAGCGCAACGGGAGCACCACGGCCGCGAGAGCGACCAGCCCGCCGACCGGCCCGGCCCAGCGCTCGGGCAGCCGGCGGACGGCCCGGTACAACACACCCAGCAGCGCGAGCCATTCGAGGGGCAGCCAGAACACGGGCAGCCGGTACGGCCCCGGGTAGCCCAGGTCCACCAGCAGCGAGACCCCGGCCGCGCCGGCCGCCGCGGCAGCGAGCGTGACCCTGCCGAGCGGCCAGGGCAACAGCGCCACCACGGCGGCGAGCGCGGCCGTCAGGGCGAGCAGCAGGGCCGCCCCACGGTCCCCCGGGTGAGCGAGCAGGACGGGCGCGAGCAGCAGCAGGGCGGCCGCGACGGCGGGCCGGTGGCGGCGCCGGGCGGGGCGGGACTGACGGTCGGTGCGCACACCGCCGAGCCTACGGGCAGCTCTCCCGGGGGAGGCCCGCTCCTCCTCGCGCAGGAGGCGACTCCCCTCCGCAGCGGGAGGTCCGGGCGGCCCGGCCGGGCCAGACTGGATGCCGTCGGACCAACCCCGCACCGGAGGGCCGAGCACCGTGGATCTCCGACCGCCAGGGCGCGGTAGCGTTCATCCGCACGACGGGCGCAGTGGCCGCCGTGCCCGGCTGACCACCGCCCGACCGGGGCCTCCGGCGCCGACCTCCGACCTCCGGCCTCCGGCCTCCGACCGGGGCGGGGCGGGGCGGGGCGGGGCGTCACCAGCCGCCCGAACCTCGGCCCCCTGGAGGACCAGATGCACCCCGACCGCCCGATCCCGCCCGGGCCGACCGAAGCCGGCGCGGGGTTCAACGACCTTACCGGGGAGGGCCGTTGAACCCCGCGCCCAAACAGCCGCAGGCGGAACAGCCGCCGGCCGGACAGCCGCAGACCGAACGACAGCAGCCCGACTACGCCCGACTCGGCTCCCTCGGGCCGTACTTCGCCCTCGACACCGCCCCCGCCGGCCCCCCGCCACCCGGCTTCCGCCCGCTGCCGGAGCTGTACGGCACCGGCCCGGACGCGCCGCTCGCCGCCCGGATCCAGGTGGTGGCCCAGCGTCTTGGCACGACCGAACTCCGGGTCGCCGCCTCGATCCTGCACCTCGGCCTGGCCGCCCGCTTCTGGTCGGTGGGCATCGGCTCGGCCGTCCTGCTGGGGACGGTCCCGACCCTGGAGCGCGCCTGGGTGCGGATCCCGGACCAGGGACCGATCGACCTCTGGACGCCGTCGGAACCGCTCCGCCCGGAGCCCGGGGAGCTCGTCGACCAGCTCCACCGCTCCGTCCTGATCGGGCAGTTGGAGCCACTGGCCGCAGCAGTGCGCGCCGCCGTGCCGCTCTCGGCACGCCTGCTGCGCGGCAACGCGGCCTCCGCGCTGGCCGGGACGCTCCGGGTACTGAGCGCCCGAGAGTCACTCCCGGCACGGGAGTTGGTCACCCAGCTGCTGGACCGTCCGCCACTGGCGGGCTCCGGCACGCTGCGCACCGGCCCGCGCGGGGCCGCGTTCCGCCGGACGAGCTGCTGCCTCTACTACCGGATCGGCCCGGGCGCCGGGCTCTGCGGGGACTGCTGCTTCACCCGGCCGCCGGCCCGCCGGGAGCCGCCCGGCACCGCCTGAGGCCCGCACCCGGCTTGTCCAGAGCCGGGTACGGGCCGCTTGTTCCCCACCCGGTTCCGATGCCCTCGCGCCGGGTGAAGTCCCTTCGGGCGTACGGTCCTCAGACCGCGACCGCCTCCTCCATCTCCTCCTCGGCCTCCGCCTCGGCCTCGGTCCGCGCCGCCACCGCGCGGCGCCCCCGGCCCTCGTACGCCGTCGCGGCGACCAGGGCCACCCCGCCCAGCAGCAGCCAGACCACCAGGGTCAGCACGTGCCCGCCGAGGCCGGCGCCGCCGTCGAAGTACAGGATGTCGCGCGTGCCCTCCAGGTAGCCGGCCCCGGTCCAGAAGCCGTGCAGGGCCCCGAAGAACCCGTTCTGCAGTTCGGGCCGGTAGATGCCGCCGGAGGAGGTGAAGTTGAGCATCACGAACAGCACCATCAGGGTCAGCGTGGTCCACTTCTTCAGGAAGCTGTGCAGGCCGATGCCGATCAGCACGATGCCCGCGGAGTAGAGCCAGCCGAGCGCCCACACGGCCGCGTAGTCGTGATCGACCACGTGGAAGAGCGGCCCGGCGGTGGCGATCCCGATCAGGCTGACCACCAGCGAGACGACCACGCCCACCAGGGCCCGGATCCGCATCGGCAGCCCGGCGCCGGCCGCGCCGATCACCGCGACGCTGGCGTAGGAGCCGATGCTCAGCGCGACCAGCAGGAAGAACAGGCCCTGGCCGGTCGGGTCGCCCTCGGCGGGGGTGGTGAGGTCGGTGACGTGCAGCGGGACGCCCTGCTTGTCCGTGACGTTGGTGAACACCGCCGTGGCGGCCACCACCGAGGTGTCGGAGTTGCCCTTGGCCACGATCAGCTCGGGGGTCCTGGCGTCCGGGACGAAGGCGCCGACCAGGTCGCGGTCGCGCAGCAGCTGCTCGGCGGCGGGGCGGTCGGCGACGGTCCGGACGTCCAGCGCGGCACCGGCCTTGCCCTGGATGGTCTGCGCCAGCCCCTGGGCCTGGGGGCCGGAGCCGACCACGGCGACCTTGAGGTGGTGGGGCTCGGGCTGGTGGAAGGCGCCCTGGTAGGCGAGGGCCATGCCGAGGCACATCAGCAGTGGGGTGAGCAGGTGGACGGCGAGGTGCTTGAGCGAGTGGCCCGGGGTGGGCGCTGCGGTGGGGGTCTGGGGTGTGCTCATGGCGTTCGTACCGTCCTCCGGCGATCTCTTCGATGACGATGGCAAATACAACCAATACCGGTGGTAAATGCAACCATCTATGGATGTAGCTTACAACTATCACACGCGGATCGAAAGCTGCCCGGAAGCCGGGCCGCCGGAGAGCTCCCCGGCGGCCCGACCCAGGCCCGGCTCAGGCCCGGCTCACCCCAGCTCGAACACCCCGTACGAGAACCCCTCGGCCCGCAGCTCACCGTCCACGACCCGCACCCCCTGCACCTCCAGCGGCCGCACCGCACCCCCGCCCGGGAGGTCCGCCAACCGGACCGTCCCCGGCTCCCGGCACGGGTTCACCGCCACCAGGTACCGCCCGGACCGCACGTACACCAGCGGGTACCCGGCCTGCCGCACCTCCACCCCGCCGGAGGCGCCCAGCCCCGGGTGGGCGCGGCGCAGCGCGATCAGGCGCCGGACGGTGTGCAGCAGCGAAGTCGGATCGGCGCGCTGGGAGAGCACGTCCGGGCGGTGCGGGTCCGGGTCCGGCGGCAGGTAGCACCGCTCGGGCGCGGCCGTCGAGAACCCGGCCGAGGGGCCCGGCGTCCACTGCATCGGGGTCCGCGACCCCGCCCGGTTGAAGCGCGGGCCGAGCGCGCTGCCCTCGACGTCCGGCAGTCCGGGCAGGTAACGCATGCCGATCTCGTCGCCGTAGTACACGGCGGGCAGGGTCGGCCAGGTGAGCAGGAAGGCGAAGGCGGGGGCGAGTTGCTCCCCGGAGCGCGGGGCGGTGGCCAGCCGGGAGAAGTCGTGGTTGGCGGTGGGCAGCACGATGTGCCCGTTGCCCTCGGTGAGTTCGGCGGCGGAGCGCCAGGCGTCCAGGAAGGTCCGCGGGGTGCCGCGCCCCTCGGCCTCGAAGTAGCACGGGCCCTGCTGCCAGAACTCCTCGACCGTCCCACCGCCGTTGTTCCACAGCGAACGCAGCGGGAGGCCGTGGTCGTCCCCGCCGAAGTGCAGGAAGAAGTCGGCGTGGAACCCGGCCGCGACGGCGGCGGCCGGTTCGCCCCACTCGGCGAACAGCGCGGCCTCGGGGTGGGTGCGGTCCAGCCAGTCGCGCAGTTCGGTCCAGAGCTTGGCGGTCTCCACCCGGCCCGGGTCGTCCTTGACCAGCGAGTACGCCATGTCCACCCGGAAGCCGGCCACGCCGAGGCCCAGCCAGTGCGCCATGATGTCGCGCAGGGCCGCCCGGTTGGCGCGCGGGCCCTCGGCGTCCACCGGCTGCCGCCACGGCTCCGACGAACTCGAGCGCGCGTAGCCGAAGTTGAGGGCCGGCTGACAGTCGAAGAAGTTCGGCCGGTACCAGCCCGGCCGGCTCCCGGGCGAGGCGACGAAGCCGTCCACCGGCCGGTCGGACCAGATGTAGCGCTGGTCGGCCGGGTCCTCGGCGGAGGCCAGGAACCAGGGGTGGCGGTCGGAGGTGTGCCCGGCGACCAGGTCCAGCAGGATCCGGATGCCCTTGCCGCGCGCGGCCTCGACCAGCGCGACCAGGTCCTCGGTGCGGCCGTAACGCGGGGCCGGGGTGAGGTAGTCGGTGACGTCGTACCCGCCGTCGCGGAACGGCGAGGCGAAGCAGGGGTTGAGCCAGACGGTGTCCACGCCCAGCCAGGCGAGGTGGTCGAGGTGCTCGGTGATGCCGGCGAAGTCGCCGATGCCGTCGCCGTCGGAGTCCGCGAAGGACTGCGGGTAGATCTGGTAGAGGACGGCGTCGGCCAACCAGTCGGGGCCGGGGCGGGTCGAGGTCATGGGGCGGGTCCTCCTGTCGGGTCCGGGGGCCGCCCGGGCCGGCGGCCGAGGGGCCCGGGGTGATCCGGGTGCCATCGATTCTCGTCCGATCCCGTCCGTCCCGACAGCCCGCCGTGCACCTTCACCGAACCGCCGCCGGACCGCCGCCGGAGCGACGCCGGGCCGATGGCGGGCGCGAACCCCGCTCCGCAGGAGCCGCTACGTTCCCGCCGCGCAGGCCCGGGTGAACGCCCGGGCCCGCCTGGTGATCTCCGCCCAGTCCCCCGCCTCCACCACCGCCGGGGGCACCACGTCCGTCCCCGCGCACACCGCGAGCGCCCCCTGCGCCAGGAACTCGGCCGCGTTGCCCGCGTTCACCCCGCCCGAGGCCACCAACGGCACGTCGGGGTACGGGCCGCGCAGGTCCTTGAAGTAGCCGGGGCCGAACGACCGGGCCGGGAAGATCTTGACGGCGGCCGCCCCCAGATCGACCGCCCGGGCCACCTCGGTGGGGGTCAGCGCCCCCAGCACCACCGGCACCCCGCGCGCCCGTCCGACCTCGGCGACCTCGGGCCGGCAGCCGGGGGTGACCAGGAAGGAGGCCCCGGCGTCGATCCCCCGCCCGGCCTGCTCGGCGGTCAGCACCGTGCCGACGCCGACCCGCCACCCGGCCGCCGAGGCACGTTCCAGATGGTCCGTCACCTTCGGCGTGGTGTAGGTGAATTCGGTGAGGTTGATGCCGCCCTCGGCGAGTGCGGCGCACAGTGCGGCGGCGTCCGGGATCCGGGGTGCGCGGACCACCGCGATCACCGGGTCGTTCCGCAGCTCGGAGAGCGCTTTCGTGCTGTGCCCAGCGTTCGTGGCGTTCATCGGGCCACCGTTCCTCGATCGGTGCGGCGCAGGGCGCGCCCGGGCCGGGCGCCGGTGGTGCGACCCTGCCGGACGACGGCGGTGCCGTTGACGTACACGTACTCGATCCCCCCGGCGGGCAGCCGGGGTTGCTCGAAGGTGGCGGTGTCCCGGACCCGTTCGGGGTCCAGCAGCACCAGGTCGGCGTGGTACCCGGGGGCGATCCGGCCGCGCCGGTCCAGCCCCAGCCGGGCGGCGGGCCGGCCGGTCATCCGGGTGATCGCCTGCTCCAGGGTAAGCACGCCCAACTCCCGTCCGTAGTGGCCGAGGTAGCGCGGGAAGGTGCCCCAGGCACGCGGGTGCGGCCGGGCCCCGACGAGCAGGCCGTCACTGCCCACGGTGTGGGCGGGGTGGCGCATCACCGCCCGGACGTTCTCCTCGTGCCCGACGTGCTGGAGCACGGTGGTGGCCAACTCGTCGCGGCGCAGCAGGTCGAGGAAGACCTCCGTCCCGCCGACTCCCCGCTCGGCGGCCAGGTCGGCGACCGTCCGTCCGACGGTCGGCGCGAGGTCGGCCGCGCGGACGCCGGAGATCTGGACGGTCGCCCAGTCGGCGACCACGCCGTGGCAGCCGTCGCTGCCGGTCCGCTCCATCGCGTACCGGATCCGCTCGCACGCGGCCGGGTCCGCGAGCCGGGCCAGGGTGGCGCCGGGGCCGCCCTCGGTCGCCCAACTCGGCAGCAGGGCAGCCAGGGTGGTGGAACCGGGCAGGTAGGGGTAGCTGTCCAGGGTGAGGTCGACGCCGTCCGCGAGCGCCCGGTCGACCAGTTCCAGGAACTCGCCGGCCCGGCCCCGGTTGACGCCGAAGTTCATCGTGGCGTGGGTCAGGTGCAGCGCACAGCCGGACCGCCGGGCGATCTCCACCATCTCCGCGTAGCCCGCCAAGGCGCCCTTCCCGTACGAGCGCTGGTGCGGGGCGTGGAAGCCGCCGTAGGCCGCGACCACGGTGCACAGCGCGACCAGCTCGGCGGTGTCCGCGTACATCCCGGGGGTGTAGCTGAGGCCGCTGGACATGCCGACCGCCCCGTCCAGCAGGCCCTGCGCCAACACCTGGCGCATCCGGTCGAGTTCGGCCGGGGTGGGCGGGCGGTTGTCCCAGCCCATGGCGAGCATCCGCAGCGAGCCGTGCGGGACCAGGTAGCAGGCGTTGACGGCGACCCGGGTGCGGTCGATCCGGTCCAGGTACCCGCCGACGTCGCGCCAGTCCCAGTCGAAGCCCGCCGGATCACCGTTCCAGCCGGCCAGTTGGCGGCGCAGCGCGGGCAGGGTGGTGTCGTCCACCGGGGCGTAGGACAGGCCGTCCTGGCCGAGCACCTCGCAGGTGACGCCCTGGGTGACCTTGGCCGGGTGCTCGGGTTCGAGCAGCAGGGCGAGGTCGGAGTGGGCGTGCATGTCGATGAAGCCGGGGGCGAGCACCAGGCCGTCGGCGTCCACCACGGCGCCTCCGCCGAGGCCCGCACCGATCTCGGTGATCACTCCGTCGGCGATCCGCACGTCCGCCCGGTAGCGGTCGGCGCCCGTCCCGTCGACGACCGTGGCCCCTTTGAAGACCGTCGCCCCCTTGACCACGGTCGCACCAGCGGAGACGGTCGCTCCGCCGGGGCCGGTCGCTCTCTCCCCCGTCGTCATCAGAAGAACGTCCTGACCAGCCCGGTGACCTTCGGCTCGGCCTCGTCCGCCGAGTCCAGCACCGGGATCGCGGTCCACTTGTCGAAGGCCGTGCACGGGTGGGAGACACCGAGCCGCAGCACCGCGCCGATCGGTGCGAGGTCGCCCGCGTCGCGGAGGAAGGCGTGCTGGTCGTTGAGCGCGGTGATCCGGGCCGCCGTACCGGTCAACGCCACTCCGCCGCGCACCAGTTGCGGCTCGGGCAGGCCCTCGTCGAAGGGCAGGTCGCGCTTGCCCGCGTCCAGCAGCGCGAGTTGCGGCTCGGGCCGGGAGGCCACCCGGGCCCAGCCGTGCAACGCACCGCGGAACGGGGTCGGCCCGCCGCCCCGGGCGAGCGGGGAGATGCCCCGGTAGAACCCGTCGTCGTGGGCGATGTACGCGCCCGAGCGGAGCACCACCAGCGCCTCCGGCAGGGCAGCCAACTCCTCGACCACCAGGTCGAAGTAGGCGCTGCCACCGGCCGACACCACCGGTGGCGCGCCGTCCGGGTAGGCCCCGGCGAGCCGGCCGTGCAGCTCGCCGAGCGCTTTCAGGTAACCGCGGACGGCGGCCAGTCCCTCGGCGGTGGCGTCGTGCGCGAGGGCGCCCTCATAGCCGCCGACGCCGGCCAGTCGCAGAGTGGGGGCGCGCAGCACGGCGGCGGCGACCTCGACGGCGGCGTCCACGCCGCGCACGCCGGTCCGCCCGCCCGGGCCGCCGAGTTCGACCAGCACCTCGACCGGCCGCTCGGCCCCGGCGTCGCGCAGCGCCTCGTCCATCAGCCGTACGCCCTCGGTGGAGTCGGTCCAGCAGAGGAAGCCGAAGCCCGGGTCGGCGGTCAGTTCGGCGGCGAGCCAGGCGAGTCCGGCCGGGTCGAGCAGGGTGTTGGCGAGCAGGATCCGCTGGACGCCGAAGGCGCGGGCGACCCGCACCTGCGGCAGGTTGGCGAGGGTGATCCCGTGGCTGCCGGCGGCGAGTTGGGCCTGCCAGAGCTGGGGCGCCATGGTGGTCTTGCCGTGCGGGGAGAGCACGACACCGGCCTTGGCGCACCAGTCGGCCATGGTGCGGACGTTGTGGTCGAGCGCGGCTCCGTCGAGGGTGAGCAGCGGGGTGCCGAGGGAGGAGAGGGTCGGCCCGGTGGCGAGCCAGTCGCGGACGGTGCGGCCCCAACTCTCCGGCGGGGCGGCCTTGAACCGCCAGTCGAGGGTCTCGTCGGCGAGCGCCGCGACCGCCCCCTCGGCGATGCCGGGCCCGTCCGCGCCGCTCGCGAAGGTGCCACCGCTCGCGAAGGTGCCACCGCTCGCGAAGGTGCCGCCCCCGAAGGTCTGCTCCACCGTCTTCCTCCATCCGCCATGTTGCAACATGTGCAACGAGGGTTGCACATGCTGGCAACACGGTTCTAGCATCGGCGCCGGATCACGGTCAACGGAGTCGAACCCCACCGTCCAAGGTCGACACACCGCCGCCGCAGACGAGGAGCCCAGCAGATGCCGCCACAGGACCACCCGGGGCCCGACCGCCCCGGCCCTCCCCCGACGGCCGTGTGCGTGGGCGAGTCGATGGCCGTGCTCCTGCCCGACCGCCCCGGCCCGCTGGAGTCCGTGGACGCCTTCCGGCTGTCCGTCGGCGGCGCCGAGTCCAACGTGGCCGGGGCCCTGGCCGCGCTCGGCGTGCCGACCGCCTGGATCAGCCGGGTCGGCGACGACGGCTTCGGCCGCCGCCTGCTCGCCGAGCTCGCCGCCCGCGGCGTGGACGTCTCCGGCGTCGCCGTCGACCCGCACCGCCCGACCGGCCTCTACCTCAAGGAGGTCGGCGGCACCACCGGCCACCGGCACGACCTCGGCCCCGGCCGCAGCCGGCTGCACTACCACCGGCGCGGCTCCGCGGCCGCAGCCCTCTCCCCCGCACTGCTCACCGACCCGGCCGCCGCCGGCCTGCTGACCGGCGCCCGCCTGCTGCACCTGTCCGGCATCACCGCCGCGCTCTCCGACGACTGCCTCGCCCTGCTGCGCGCCCTGCTCGCCGACCCCCGCCCCGGGCGGCTGGTCAGCTTCGACCTCAACTGGCGCCCCGCGCTCTGGCGGGACCGCGACCCGGCCGTACTGCCGCCGCTGCTGGACGCCGCCGACCTGCTGCTGCTCGGCGCCGACGAGGCCCAGGCCGCCTTCGGCACCGACGAGCCCGCCGCACTTCGCCGCCGCTTCCCCTCACCCGCCACCGTGGTGGTCAAGGACGCCGCCCGGCTGGTCACCGCCCTGGAGCGGGACGGCACCGTCGTCGCCGAACCGGCCCTGACCGTCGAGGTGGTGGAGGCGACCGGCGCGGGCGACGCCTTCGCGGCCGGCTACCTGGCCGGCACCCTCCGCGCCCTGGACCAGCGCCGCCGGCTGCGGCTGGGCCACCTGAGCGCGGCCTGCGCGCTGACCGCGCACGGCGACCAGGCCGAGCTGCCGCCCGCCCCGGTGCTGACCGCGCTGCTCGACGCCTCCCCTACAGACTGGGCCGCCACCCGGGTCAGCGCCGAGGGCATCGACTCCCCGGCCCTACCCGCCGCCGCCCGCCGCTGGCTGCGGAGGGCCGGGACGCGCGCCGACCGGGCCCCGGCACAATGAGCACCGACCCCCGCCACCCGACCGGAGCACGAGCCCGATGAGTCAGACCGTCACCCGCGCCCTGCGCATCCTCGCCGAACTCGGCGAGGGCGAACGCTCCCTCGACCAGTTGGCCGAGGTCCTCGGCGTGCACAAGACCACCGTGCTCCGACTGCTCCAGAGCCTGGAGGAGGAACGGTTCGTCTACCGCGACGCGGCCTACCGCTACCACCTCGGCGCCGGCCTGTTCGCCCTGTCCGGCCTCGCCCTGGAGCAGCGCGGCGTCCGCCGGATCGCCGCCCCGCACCTCGCCGAGCTGAACTCCGCCACCGGCCAGACCGTGCACCTGGCCGCCTACGAGGGCGGCGAGGTGGTCTACATCGACAAGTTCGACTCCCGGCACCCGGTCAGGATGTACTCCCGGATCGGCCTGCGCGCCGCCCTGCACAGCGCCGCCGTCTCCAAGGTCCTGCTGGCCGACCTCCCGCTGCCCGTACGCCGCCGGGTGGTGGCCGGGATCGACTTCACCCCGCACACCGAACGCACCCTCACCACGCCCGAGGCGCTGCTCGCCGAGCTGGAGAAGGTCGCCGCCCAGGGCTGGGCGCAGGACCACGCCGAGCACGAGGCCTTCATCAACTGCGTCGCCGCCCCGATCCGGGACGCCAGCGGCCGGGTGGTCGCCGCCGCCTCCATCTCCGTCCCGGACGTCGTCCTCCCGTACGAGCAGGTGCTGGACCTGCTCCCGCAGCTGCTCGCGACGGCCCGGGCCGTGTCGGCCGACTGCGGCTGCCCCGACCACAATTGACGAACCGCCCCAACCACAATTGACGAACCGTCAGCTAACCTTCACCACCGCAAGGAGCCCCGACCCCGATGTCCTCCGACAAGATCGAGATCCGCACCGACGGCGCCCCGGCCCCCGCCTGGATGTTCTCCCAGGGCGTCCGCAAGGGCCCGATCCTCCAGGTCTCCGGCCAGGGCCCGCAGGATCCGGCGACCGGCGAGTACCTCCACCACGGCGATGTGAAGGCGCAGACCCGCCGCACCCTGGAGAACGTCAAGGCCATCGTCGAGGCCGGCGGCGCCACCATCGAGGACGTGGTGATGTTCCGCGTCTACCTCACCAAGCGCGCCGACTTCCCGCTGATGAACGAGGTCTACGCCGAGTTCATCGAGGAGAACGTCAAGCCCGGCGGGGTGAAGCCGTGCCGCACCACGATCTTCGTCGAACTGCCGCAGGAGCCGATGCTGGTGGAGATCGACGCCCAGGCCGTCATCGCCTGACCCGCCACCACGACGCCCCGGGGATCCGGACGCCACCACGCGTCCGGACCCTCGCCGCATCTCCGCCCCCCTTCACACCTCCACGTCCCCACGCGCCCACTTGTCACACCTCCAGAGGGAGATTAGGTTAGGCTCACCTAACAAACAGGAGGTCCGTCCATGAGCCTCACCGCCGGCGACGCCGAGGTGCCCGAGCCCACCACCGCCGAACGGGTCCGCAGCCTGCTCAGCGCGACCTCCTCGCTCACCGTCCGCGCCCTCGGCGAGCGCCACGACCTGGACACCCCGGTCTCCGTCCACGGCTCCCGACTGCGCCTGCGCGCCCCGCTGGACGCCCCGCTCGTCGCGGCCCTCGCCAGCGCCACCGCCACCGACGGCCTGGCCGTCGTGCTCGACGTCACCGACGTCTCCCCCGTGGCGGTCCGCGACCGCATCCGCGCCCGGCTCACCCTGGCCGGCCGGCTGCACCTGGCCCACCTCGCCGACGACGGCCTCAGCGTCCACCTGCGGGTCGACGTCGCCCACGCCGTCCTCGCCACCCCGTACGGCACCGGCGCGCTCACCGCCGCCGACCTCGCCCTCGCCGCCCCGGACCCGCTGGCCCGGCACGAGGCCGCCCTGCTCACCCACCTGGCCGACGACCACGCCGACGCCCTCGACCTGCTCACCCGGCTGCTCGACCCGGCGCTGCTCACCCACGGCCCGGACGTCCGCCCGCTCGCCCTGGACCGCCACGGCCTGGTGCTGCGTCTGGACCACTCGCACGGCCACCGCGACGTCCGCCTGGTCTTCCCCGAACCCGCCCGCGACACCGAGGACTTCGGCCATCGGATGCACGACCTGCTGACCGCCGCCGAACACGACCTCCCGGCCCGCCGGAACTGACCCCCGCCCACCCCGGCCCGCCGGAACTGACCCCCGCCCACCCCAACCCGCTCCCCGAGCCGGGAAACGGCAGCGGCCGGCCCGGCCGTACGAGAGGTATCCCCGTACGGCCGGCCGGCCTTGGGCGTGTCCCGCGCCCAGGTCCACTGGTGCGGCGATCACCCGGTCGAGCGGTCACCCGACATGACCATCCCGGGCGGTCGATTCGCCCCGCATCAGCGGTGGTTCACACGTTCCTGCGGAAGGACCAGCAGGGTCAGAGCGCGACGCCGTGCGCCCGCAGGTAGGCGACCGGGTCGATGTCCGAGCCGTACTCCGGACCGGTACGGATCTCGAAGTGCAGGTGCGGGCCGGTCACGTTGCCGGTCGCACCGGAGAGGCCGAGCTGCTGGCCGACGGTGACGGTCTGACCGATGCTCACGCCGATCGAGGACAGGTGCGCGTACTGGGCGTACTTGCCGTCGGCGAGCTTGATCTCGACCTCGTTGCCGTAGGCGCCGCCGTTGCCGGCCTTCACCACGACACCGTTGGCGACGGCGCGCAGCGGGGTGCCGGTGGCGGCGACGAAGTCCTGGCCGGTGTGGTGGCCGGAGGCCCACATCGAGCCGGCCACGCCGTAGGCCTCACCCAGCACCGGGTTGGCGAGCGGGGCGACGTAGCCCGAGGTGGCGGCGACCGGGGCGGCGGTGACGGCCTGGGCCGGGGCGGCGGTCTGAACCTGGGTCTGCAGCTGGGCGCCGGGCTTGGCGGCCTCGGTCCGGACCTGCACCTGGGTGTCCGCGGCGGCGGAGGTGTCCTGGCCGGCCGGAGCGGCGGGCTTCGCCGGAGCGGCGGGCTTGGCCGGGGCAGCGGGCTTCGCGGCGTCAGCGGCGTGACCGGCGAGGGTCAGCTGCTGACCGGGGAAGATCAGGTTCGGGTTGGCACCGACCACCGAGCGGTTCTGCTCGTACAGCGCCTGCCAGCCGCCCTCGACGTGCTTGACGTCGGCGATCTTCGACAGGGAGTCACCGCTGACGACGCGGTAGCTCTGCTGGGCGGCCGGGGCGGCAGCCGGAGCGGCGGCCTCGGAGGCGGCCGGAGCGGTGGTGGCCGCCGGGGAGGTGTGCGCCTGGGCGCTGATCGCGGTCACGAGCGGCAGGACGAACGAGGCGCCGGTGACGGCGGTGGCGATGCCGATGCGGGCGGCACGGGGCAGGGCGATACGACGAGCCTGTGCAGGCATGGAATTTTCCTCTCCGACGCCTGCGAGGTGAGCTGTCGGGTTCGGGCTGGAGTTGCCCGGCCGCATGCGCGGCTTCACCCCAAGCCGGCCCTGGTGGTCCGCGCCCGAAAAGGCGCGAACTCCGGTCCGGCGACTTACCTGTGGGTCCCCCGCTCCTGCCGTACAGAGTTCGGTGCGAGCCACCGGGCAGCGGCAGGACTCGGCGTTCCACCCGGTGGATCCGTCCGGACTGGCCGGGCGGTCGCTGAACTAAAACTCATCCGTTCGGGTGAAGCAATGTCGATCTCTTGAATCGGCAACAAACTGCACCGCCGCCGTCACCCTCCGGATGATCCCCTGCACGGTCAGTGCACGATCCATTCACCCGGCGCCACTGATCCACCACCCTGCGCCGCGGGCACCACCCCCGTGCGACCGTCCGTTCACGCACCGCCACCGACCGACACACCACCCGGTGACCCTTGTCACGTGCGCCCCGGCGGGCGCAGGATTCGGCCCGTGGCCACCTCTCAAGCCGGCACTCTGCGCCTGGGCACCGCGCAGGGCCGCTGGGTACTCCTCGCGACCGTGCTCGGCTCCAGCATGGCGATGCTCGACGGCACCGTCGTCAACGTCGCCCTGCCGCGGATCGGCGCCGACCTCGGCGCCTCCCTCGCCTCCCTGCAATGGACCCTGAACGCCTATCTGCTCACCCTGGCCGGTCTGATCCTGCTCGGCGGCGCCCTCGGCGACCGCTACGGACGGCGCCGGGTCTTCCTGATCGGCGTGGTCTGGTTCGCCGTCGCCTCCGCGGCCTGCGCCGCGGCCCCGACCATCCACGTGCTGATCGCCGCCCGCGCCGTCCAGGGCATCGGCGGGGCGCTGCTCACCCCGGGCTCGCTCGCCATGCTCCAGGCGGTCTTCCACCCGGACGACCGCTCGGCGGCGGTCGGCCTCTGGTCCGGCCTGGGCGGGGTGTCGGCGGCCGTCGGCCCCTTCCTCGGCGGCTGGCTGGTGGACGGCCCCGGCTGGCGCTGGATCTTCCTGCTGAACCTGCCGCTGGCCGCCGCCGTGATCGCGGTGACCTCCCGTTACGTCCCGGAGAGCCGGGACGAGTCCGCCACCGGCCGCTTCGACGTACCCGGCGCCCTGCTCGCCGCCCTCGCGCTCGGCGCCGTCACCTACGCGCTCACCGCCGCCGGGGAGGGACTGTCCCCCGCCGTCTGGGTCACCGGTGCGCTCGGGCTGCTGCTGGCCGCCGCCTTCGTGGCCGTCGAGCGGCGCGCACCCGACCCGATGCTGCCGCTCGGACTGTTCTCCTCCCGGCTGTTCACCGCCGTGAACCTGGTCACCCTCTGCGTCTACGCGGCGTTCAGCGGGGTGTTCTTCCTCCTGGTGGTGCAGTTGCAGATCGTCTCGGGCTTCTCCCCGCTGGTCTCCGGCTTCGCCCTGGTGCCGATCACGCTGCTGATGCTGACCCTGTCCGCGCGCGCCGGGCGGCTCGGCAAGCGGATCGGCCCGCGCGTCCCGCTCACCGTCGGCCCGCTGCTGTGCGCCGCCGGGGTCCTGCTGATGCTGCGCACCGGCCCCGGCTCCTCCTACTGGGCGGACGTACTGCCCGCGGTCGCGGTGATGGGCTCCGGGATGACGCTGCTGGTCGCACCACTGACCGCCACCGTGCTGGCCGCCGTCGAGGTGCGGCACGCGGGCATCGCCAGCGGCGTCAACAACGCCGCCGCCCGCGCGGCCGGCCTGCTCGCGGTGGCCGCCCTGCCGGCCCTGGCCGGACTGAGCGGCGACGCCTACCGGGTGCCGTCCGCGGTGGACTCCGCCTTCCACACCGCGATGCTGATCTGCGCGGGCCTGCTGGCCGCCGGCGGGCTGATCGCCTTCGCCACCGTCCGGGGC
Source organism: Kitasatospora sp. NPDC029367 (assembly GCF_055569135.1). Lineage (NCBI taxonomy): Bacteria > Bacillati > Actinomycetota > Actinomycetes > Kitasatosporales > Streptomycetaceae > Kitasatospora > Kitasatospora sp. NPDC029367. Next base: position 36,196 of record NZ_JBVHYH010000045.1, on the reverse strand, counting down.
AACGTGCTGGCGCCGGAGGAGGAGCGCCCGGTGGCCGAGCCGAACTGCGACTGGCCCTGCGCCACCACCACCCCGCCGCTCGACCCGGGCCGCCCCCGGACGCACGAGGGCCCCGCCACCGGAACGGCGGCAGGGCCCTCGTCGGAGAACTGACGCCAGGTCAGTTCAACGGAGTGTCAGAGGATGTCACCCGGAGCGTACTTGGCCGCCTCCGGGTAGGCCGCCGCGACGGCCTCCACCTGGCGGACGACCTCGGCGACCTGCGCCCCGGCCGCACCGGTGAAGGACAGCCGGTCGGCGAGCAGCGCGTCCAGCGCGGCCCGGTCCAGCGGGATCCGCTCGTCGGCGGCGAGGCGGTCCAGCAGCTCGTTCTCCCGGGCGCCGGCGCGCATCGCCAGCGCCGAGGCGACGGCGTGCTCCTTGATGACCTCGTGGCCGGTCTCCCGGCCGACGCCCGCGCGCACCGCGCCCATCAGCACCTTGGTGGTGGCCAGGAACGGCAGGTAGCGGTCCAGCTCGGCCTCGATCACGGCCGGGAAGGCGCCGAACTCGTCCAGGACGGTGAGGAAGGTCTCCAGCAGGCCGTCGAAGGCGAAGAAGGCGTCCGGCAGCGCGACCCGGCGCACCACGGAGCAGGAGACGTCGCCCTCGTTCCACTGGTCACCGGCCAGCTCGCCGGTCATCGACGCGTAGCCGCGCAGGATGACGGCCAGGCCGTTGACGCGCTCGCAGGAGCGGGTGTTCATCTTGTGCGGCATCGCGGAGGAGCCGACCTGGCCCTCCTTGAAGCCCTCCGTGACCAGCTCGTGGCCGGCCATCAGGCGGATGGTCTTGGCCAGGCTGGACGGCGCGGCGGCCAGCTGGACGAGGGCGGTGAGCACCTCGAAGTCCAGCGAGCGCGGGTAGACCTGGCCGACGCTGGTCAGCACATGGTCGAAGCCGAGGTGGCCGGCGACCCGGCGCTCCAGCTCGGCCAGCTTCTGGGTGTCGCCGCCGAGCAGGTCCAGCATGTCCTGGGCGGTGCCGACCGGGCCCTTGATCCCGCGCAGCGGGTAGCGGGCGATCAGCTCCTCCAGGCGGCGGAAGGCGACCAGCAGCTCGTCGGTGATCGACGCGAAGCGCTTGCCCAGGGTGGTGGCCTGCGCGGCCACGTTGTGCGAGCGGCCGGCCATGACCAGCTCGGAGTGCTGGGCGGACAGCTTGGCCAGGCGCACCAGGACGGCGACCGTGCGGTCCCGGACGTGCTCCAGGGACTGGCGGATCTGGAGCTGCTCGACGTTCTCGGTCAGGTCCCGGGACGTCATGCCCTTGTGGATCTGCTCGTGGCCGGCGAGCTCGCTGAACTCCTCGATCCGGGCCTTCACGTCGTGGCGGGTGACCCGCTCACGGGCGGCGATCGAGCCGAGGTCGACCTGGTCGATCACCCGCTCGTAGTCGGCGACGGCATTCGCGGGCACCTCGACACCGAGGTCCTGCTGGGCCTTCAGGACGGCGAGCCACAGGTGGCGCTCGAGGACCACCTTGTGCTCGGGGGACCACAGCTGGGCCAGGGTCGCCGAGGCGTACCGGGAGGCCAGGACATTGGGGATCTGGGGCTTCGCGCTCACGCTTCGCAAGCCTAACAGCCGAGGTCACGCGCCCTGCAGCCACCAACGCGCTACGCCCGTAGAGCCTTGGCGCTACTGCGGCGCAACCGTCCGGCCGGCCAGCACCGGCAGGACCTGCCGGCAGATCGAGTGCAGGGCGATCCGCTGCTCGTCGGTCATCGCCTCGAAGGCCTGGTGGGTGCGGGCCATCTCGCCGCGGATCCGGTTGAGGATCTCCCGGCCCTCGGCCGTGATCACCACGATCTTCACCCGGCGGTCACCGGCGGCCGCCTCCCGGTTGGCCAGGCCCAGCGTCTCCAGCCGGTCCACGATCCCGGTCACGTTCGACGCGTCGCAGCCCAGTCGCCCGGCCAGCGCGCGCATCGGCACCGGCTCCTGCACCGAGCCCAGCGCCTTGGCCTGGGAGGAGGACAGCCCGTGCCGGGCCGCGGCCGCCGCGAAGTCCTGGAAGTACGCGGCACCGACGGCGGCCAACGCCTCCATCAGCTCGGCGTTGGTCGGTACGGTCGTCGTCGAGATCGAACCCATGGGGCCAGCGTACGGCCGAGTGCTTCAGTAACTCAAGCTTTGACCACGGCAACCGTCGGCGAGCCGCCTCACAGCCACCCGTTCGGGGCGGGGGCGCAGCGGCAGGGTCAGAGCACCAGCTGGTCGAACAGCCGCCGCAGCTCGGCCTCCGGGTCCGCGGTCAGCCCGGTGTGCACCGGCCCCGGCTGGACGACGGCGCTGCGCGGCGCCGTCAACCAGCGGAACCGCTGCCCGGGGCTGTCCGCGGCCGCCGGACCGGCCTGCGGCCCGCCCAGGCAGACCGCCTCGATCCCCTGCAACGCCCGGCGCACCCCCTGGACGTCCGCGACCGGGTCCAGCGCCAGCAGCCGGGCCTGGTCCAGGTGGGTCCGCGCGCCCAGGTGGGCACTCTGCCGGCAGTACAGCAGCACCCCGACGTTCACGCACTCACCCCGCTCGACCCGCGGCACCGCCCTGATCACGGCGTACTCGTAGTCGTGCAGCTCCACGACGGCCGGCAGCGCGGCCGGCAGCGGCTCGGTCATACGGACACCTCCGGCAGCCAGTCCCGCGGACCGGCCAGTCGCTCGGTCAGCTGGGCGCGGTACGCGGCGCGCACGTCCTCGGGCGAGTCGAAACCGAACTCGTCCACCAGCCACACCTCGGGAATCCGCGCCACCGCCACCTCGACGGCCTCCTCCGCGATCGGCGCGAGCGCCTTGTCCGCCGCCGCCAGGTCCGGCCGGGCGCGCAGCAGCGCATGGTCGGAGGCGTCGTACGGGCGGCGCGCCCAGCCCGCGGCACCGGCCCAGTTGTGGTGGAAGATCAGGCTCGCGCCGTGGTCGATCAGGCGCAGCCCGCCGGTCGCCACCAGCAGGTTGGGGTTGCGCCAGGACCGGTCGACGTTGCCGATCAGCGCGTCGAACCAGAGCACCTGCCCGGCCAGTTCGGGATCCACCTCGAAGCAGAGCGGGTCGAAGTTCAGTGCCCCGCTGACGAAGGCCATCCCGAGGTTGGTCCCGCCGCTGGCCCGCATCTGGTCCTGGATCTGGTGGTCCGGCTCACTGCGCGCGAGCACCGGATCCAGGTCGACGGTCACCAGCTCCGGCACCGGCAGGCCCAGCCGCCGCCCCAGCTCGCCGGCCAGCACCTCCGCGACCAGCGCCTTCCGGCCCTGCGCGGCGCCGACCCATTTCAGCGCGTACAGCCGCCGGTCGTCGGCCTCGACCAGGCCCGGCATCGAGCCGCCTTCTCGCAGTGGCGTCACGTACCGGATCGCCGTCACCTCGGGGAGCACGACCGACAGCCTATCGGTGCCCCGCGCCGCCCCCGTACGCACCGGCCCGCGCCTCCCCGCCCCGCCTCGGCCCCCGACCTGAGCCCCCATCCGCCCCTCCTCCCCCCTCCGCCCCACCCCGGTGGCAGCCCCCGCTGCTCCGTGCGAGTGTGGCGGACAGTAATGGGGGCCTTCCGGTACGACCTGTACGGCAAAGGGATGAGCGATGGAACGACCTCGGATCCTGATCGTGGGCGGTGGCTTCGCAGGCCTGGAGTGCGCCCGCCGCCTCGAACGCAAGCTCTCGCCGTCGGAGGCCGAGATCACGCTGGTCACGCCGTTCAGCTACCAGCTCTACCTCCCCCTCCTCCCCCACGTCGCGGCCGGCGTCCTCACCCCCCAGTCCGTGGCGGTCTCCCTGCGCCGGAGCCTGCGCCGCACCCACATCGTCCCCGGCGGCGCCATCGGCGTGGACCCGGCCTCCCGGGTGTGCGTGGTCCGCAAGATCACCGACGAGGTGGTCGCGCAGAAGTACGACGCCCTGGTGCTCGCCCCCGGCAGCGTCACCCGCACCTTCGACATCCCCGGCCTGACCGACTACGCCCGCGGCATGAAGACGCTCGCGGAGGCGGCCTACGTCCGTGACCACGTGATCGCCCAACTCGACCTCGCCTCGGCCACCCTGGACCAGCGCGAGCGCGAGTCCCGGCTGCAGTTCGTGGTGGTCGGCGGCGGCTACGCGGGCACCGAGACGGCCGCCTGCCTGCAACGCCTCACCACCGCCGCCGCCCGCCGCTACCCGCGCCTGGACGCCCGCCAGATCAAGTGGCACCTCATCGACATCGCCCCCAAGCTGATGCCCGAACTGGGCGACGCCCTCGGCACGGCGGCCCTGGAGGTGCTGCGCGGCCGCGGCATCGAGGTGTCACTGGGCGTCTCGGTGGCCGAAGTCGGCGCCGAGACGGTCAAGTTCACCGACGGCCGGGTGATCCCCTGCCGCACCCTGATCTGGACGGCCGGTGTGGCCGCGAGCCCGCTGATCGGCACCCTGGACGCGGAGACGGTCCGCGGCCGGCTCGCGGTGACGGCGGAGATGCGGGTGCCGCAGTTCGAGGGCGTGTTCGCGCTCGGCGACGCGGCCGCCGTCCCCGACCTGGCCAAGGGCGACGGCGCGGTCTGTCCGCCGACCGCCCAGCACTCGGCCCGCCAGGGCCGCGCGGTGGCCGACAACGTGATCGCCTCGCTGCGCAGCCAGCCGCTGGCGCCGTACTACCACAAGGACCTCGGCCTGGTGGTCGACCTCGGCGGCAAGGACGCGGTGTCCAAGCCGGTGGGCATCGAACTGCGCGGTGTGCCGGCCCAGTTGGTGGCCCGCGGTTACCACCTGATGGCGATGCGCACCAATGCGGCGAAGTTCCGGGTGGGGGCGAACTGGCTGCTCAACGCGACCGCCGGGGACGACTTCGTCCGCACCGGCTTCCTGGCCCGCCAGCCCGCCCGACTGCAGGACTTCGAGTACACCGACGCCTATCTGACGAAGGATCAGGTCCGCGCCCACGCCCAGTCCCTGCTCGCCAAGGGCTGAGCCGGGAACTGGGTCAAGGGCTGAGCCGAGCACCGACCGGAGCAGCGCACCGAGCACCGCACCGCCGCCCCCGCCCGCACACTCCGGGCGAGGGGCGGCGGCACGCCCGCCTCACTCCGCCGTCAGGTACATCCCGCTCGCGTCCCGCCCGGCCGTGTTGTTGCACGCGTAGTTGCCGCTCGGCCGGGTCCACAGCTGCCCCAGACACGCGCCCAGCGCCTGCTGCCCGTAGTAGTTGGGGTGCATCGACTCCTGGAGCGCGCCCTGGCTGGTGTTGAGGCCGCCGTCCAGGAAGCGCGCCCACTCGCTGGTGGTCGCGGACGGGCCGGAGCCCGCACTCGGCTGCTGCGCGGCGGTGGAGCACACCTCACGGCCCTGGAGCATGTTGGAGAGGTCCAGGAACTGCGCCCCCTTTGCGGCCGCGACCCCCGCCAGCGCCTTGGAGATCTGCGGCACCATCGAGTCGCGCGCCCAGTCGGCGTCCCCGTCCCAGAACGGGCAGCCGCCGGTGTCCGACCGGCTCCAGCCGCTCTCCGGGTAGCGCATCTCGGCGCTGCGCGGGATCGGCGAGGGGTAGGACTGGAGCACCAGCCGGTAGTCGGAGCGCGCGTAGCCCGCGTTGGTCATGACGGCCCGGATCTCGTCGATCGCCTTGCCCACCCCGGCCATCGCGGCGGGCATCTTGGAGTCGATCTGGGACTGCGCCGAGCTGTGGCAGTACGAGTACCAGATCAGGTAGTCCTGCACGCAGTTGGAGATGATCCCGGAGAAGCCGAGGTCGTTGCCGCCGATCGACAGCGTGATCAGCTTGACGTTGTTCTGGGCCGCCACGGTGGCGAGTTGGTCGGCCTGCGGGGCCTCGCCCTTGAGGGACTGCCCGCCGTTGGCGGCGCGGAAGACATTGCCGGTGACGGCGCCCGAGCAGGCCAGGTTGATCTGCTTCTGGGCGACGCCCTGGGCGCCGAGCACCTCGGCGACGTCGGAGCGGTCGCACCCGCTGGCCGCCGTCGCGCCGTAGACCAGTGAGGGGTCGTACGAACTGCCGTTCCAGGCGCGGTCGGTGCCGGTCCGGTTCCCGCCGGAGTCAGCCGAGTTGCCCTTCCAACGGCCGGCCTCGCCGGAGATGTAGCTGTCGCCGAGCGTGACGCTCGCGGTCGGTCCGGCGGGCACGGCGGCCGGCGCGGCCGGGGCCGCCGAGGCGGGCGCGGCGAGGGCCAGCCCCGCCAGGGTCAGCGGCAGGGCGGCGGCTGCGGTGAGCAGTCGACGGCCGAGTCCAGGGGTGCTGCTGGTGCGGCTCGAACTGTTTTCGGGCACGGCGGAACTCCTGCGGCTCGGTCTCCCCGCGGGATGGGGGCGGGAAGACGCGTACGTGAGGGAAGGCCGCCGGCCGGTGGCGCACGAAAGATGGCATGGCCGCGCCGGTTACCGCTAGGTACGTGCAGCAGGTTTCCCGCTTCGTTACCGACGGGTTCAGACCAGCCGGGTGTCGGCACCGCCCGTTCCCAGGACCGCTGCCAGATCGCCGGCCAGCTCTTTTGCGCCCGCCCGGTCGAGTCCCGCGACGGTGAACCGCAGCCCGGGCGGCGACTGGATCCGGTACCGGGCCCCGGGCGCCGCGACCCAGCCGCGCTGCACCAGGGCGGCCAGCGCCGAGGTCTCGTCCGGCACCGGCACCCAGACGTTCAGCCCGCTCGCCCCGTGCGCCTCGATGCCGCGCGCCGCCAGCTCCGTCAGCAGCGCGTCCCGCCGCTCCCGGTAGGCGGCGGCCACGCTCGCGGCCGGCGCCGCGTCGGCGCGCCACAGCTCGGCGACGGTGCGCTGCAGCAGGTGGCTGACCCAGCCCGCGCCGAGCCGCAGCCGCCCGGCGACCCGCCCGACCGTCTCCCCGTCGCCGACCATCACCGACACCCGCAGGTCCGGCCCGTACGCCTTGGCCGCCGAGCGCACCACCGCCCAGTGCCGCGGCCCCGCGCCGACCAGCGGCCGGTACGGCTGGTCGACGATGCCGTGCCCGTGGTCGTCCTCGATCAGCAGCACCCCGGGGTGCTCGGCCAGGACGGCCCGCAGCGCCGCGGCCCGCGCCTCGCCGAGCGCCGCACCCGTGGGGTTCTGCGCCCGGCTGGTCACCACCACCGCACGGGCCCCGTCGGCCAGCGCCGCGGCCAGCGAGTCCGGCAGCGGCCCCTCGTCGTCCAGCCGTACGGGCAGCGGGCGCAGCCCCATCGCGGGCAGCAGGTCGAGCAGGCTGCCCCAGCCCGGGTCCTCGACCGCCACCGCGTCGCCGGGGCGCAGCCAGGCGACGAGCGTGCGCTCGATGGTGTCCAGTGCGCCGGAGGCGACGGCGATCGGGCCGCCGGGCAGTCCGTCGGCCTCGAAGGAGCTGCGGGCGAGTTCGAGCAGCCCTGGGTCGATCCGCGACTGCCCGTACAGCACGGGCTCGGCCCTGGCGGCCTCAGCGGCGGCCGCGAGGGCGGGGGCGAGATCGGGCAGCAGCGCCGGGTCGGGGTTGCCGGTGGAGAGGTCGCGGGCGCGTTCGGGAACCGGGATGCGGATCTGGTCGCGGGTGGTGAGCGCGGGCCGGGGCAGGATCCGGCTGCCCTTGCGGCCGGCCGTCTCGATCACGCCGCGGTCGCGCAGCAGCCGGTAGGCGGCGGCCACCGTGTTGGGGTTGACGCCGAGTTCGACCGCGAGCTCGCGCAGCGGGGGGAGCGGGGTTCCGGGCGCGAGCTGTCCGCTGCTCACACCCTGTTCGATGTGGGCCGCGATTTCGCTGGCGCGTCGCCCTTTCAGCGGATAGTCTCCTAGCACAAACCAGATTATGCACTAGTACATAGAGGTTGTCATGTCGACCACGCCGACGAACACCGAGAGCGCCGAGAGCACCGAGAGCACCGACTACGCCCGGACCCCCCGCACCACCCCCACCCGCTACAAGGACCGCGCCACCTGGGAACGGGAGGCGATCCACGCCATCCTCGACGAGGCCTACCTCTGCCACCTCGGCTTCGTCGTCGACGGCGCCCCGGTCGTCCTGCCCACGGTCTTCGCCCGGGTCGGCAGCCGGCTCTACGTCCACGGCTCCACCGGCAGCCGCCCGCTGCGCGGCGCCGCCGACGAGCAGGGCCTCCAGGTCTGCGTCACGGTCACCCACGTCGACGCCCTGGTGCTGACCAAGTCCGCGTTCAACCACTCGGTGAACTTCCGCTCGGTGGTCGCCCACGGCACCGCGTACCAGGTCACCGACCCCGAGGAGCTGGACGTCGCGCTGGCCGCGCTGGTCGACCAGGTCGTCCCCGGCCGCTCCGGCGAGATCCGCCCGGCCAACCCCAAGGAGCTCGCCGCCACCGCCGTGATCCGGCTGGAACTGGACGAGGTCTCGGCGAAGACCCGCTCGGACGACGCCGGCGACGACCCGGCCGACGCCGACCTGCCGTACTGGTCCGGTCTCGTCCCGGTCAGCACCGCCTACGGCGCCCCCGAGCCGCACGACCCGACCATCCCGCTGCCCGCGCACATGCGCCGCTACCCCCGCTGAGGAAGGCCCTCCGATGCTGATCAGGTCCTGGGACCGCGGCGACGAGGAGGAGTGGCGCGCCTGGCTGGCCGAGGGCCGCGACTTCGGCCTGCTCGCCGCCAACGGCGGCCCCGACGAGGGCCCGGTGCTCGTCCCCACCCACTTCCTGCTGGACGAGGAGCGCGGCGAGATCCTGCTCCACCTCGCCGCGCCCAACCCGCTGCTGGCCGCCGTCCGCGCCGACCCGAACGTCACCCTGGCGGTCACCGACGGCTACGCCTTCGCCCCCGGCCACTGGCGCGGCGAGCCCGGCACGCCCACCAGCTACTACGCCTCGGTGCACTTCCACTGCACCGCCGAGGTGGTGGAGTCCGCCGAGGGCAAGGCGGAGATCCTCAACCGCCAGCTGGCGCACTTCCAGCCGGAGACCCCCGAGGTCCGGGTGGTCCCCGGCGGGACGGAGTTCGGCCGGCTGCTGCCCGGCCTGCGCGGGCTCCGCCTGACGGTCCGCGAGGTGCGCGCCAAGTTCAAGTACGACGACAAGAAGCCGGCCGCCGAGCAGGCCGCGATCGCCGGGCGTTTGGCCGCCCGCGCGGACGCCCCCGCGCTCCGTCGTGACCAGGACGCCGCCGCCCGCGCCCAGTTGCTGCGACGCCACCAACGGCGCCAGGAACGGCGCCAGCAGCAGCGCACAGAACGGCTCACAGAACGGCGCACCGAGCGGCGCACGGCCACCGCGCGCGCCGCCGACTGACTCCGTTTCACCCGATCGGTCCCCAACTCGGGCGGGGCGGCCGCCGCGCTGCTCGAATGTGAGACGAGTCCTGCCCAGCCGTCGGGGCGGGCCCGTCCACCCGGGGAGCGCGCGTGTCCACAATCCACCACCAGCGGGCCTCCGGCGAGGCCCACCTCGGGCACGTGATCTTCATCTCGGCGGCCGCCGCGATGGGCGGCTTCCTGTTCGGCTACGACAGCGCCGTGATCAACGGCGCCGTGACGGGCATCCAGAAGCACTTCGCGGTGGGCCACGGCACCACCGCCTTCGTGGTGGCCATCGCGCTGCTCGGCTCGGCCGCCGGCGCGGTGGTCGCCGGCCGGCTGGCCGACCACTTCGGCCGGGTGCGCACCATGCTGCTGGCCGCCGTGCTGTTCGCGGCCAGCGGCATCGGCTCGATGTTCCCGCCGAACATCGAGGCCCTCGCCACCTGGCGCGTGGTCGGCGGCGTCGCGATCGGCATCGCCTCGGTGATCGCGCCGACCTACATCGCCGAGGTCGCGCCGACCGCCTACCGCGGCCGGCTCGCCTCCTTCCAGCAGATGGCGATCGTGCTCGGCATCACCATCTCCCAGCTCGCCAACTACGCGCTCAACCAGGCCGCCGGCGGCGAGTCCACCGGCCATCTCGGCGGCATCCAGGCCTGGCAGTGGATGCTCGGCGTCGAGACCATCCCGGCGCTGGTCTACGGGCTGATGGCGCTCTCCATCCCGGAGTCGCCGCGCTTCCTGATCGCCGACCACCGCGAGGAGCAGGCCCGCAAGGTGCTGGTCGAGGTCGAGGGCGAGGGCGTCGACCTGGACGCCCGGGTCGCCGAGATCCGCGCGGTGCTGGAATCCACCCACAAGCCCCGGCCCAAGGACCTGCTCGGCGGCCGCTTCGGCCTGCTGCCGATCGTCTGGATCGGCATCGGCGCCTCGGTGTTCCAGCAGTTCGTCGGCATCAACGTGATCTTCTACTACTCGTCCTTCCTCTGGCAGTCGGTCGGCATCAACGAGTCCAACTCGCTGCTGATCAGCCTCTCCACCTCGATCATCAACGTGATCGGCACGGTGATCGCGATGGCCCTGGTGGACCGGATCGGCCGCAAGCCGCTCGCCCTGGCCGGCTCGATCGGCATGGCGGCCGCACTGTCCATCGCCGCCTGGGCGTTCTCCTACCGGCACGGCACCGGCGACACCGCGACCCTGGACAACACCCACGCCACCGTCGCCCTGGTCGCCGCCCACGTGTTCGTGCTCTGCTTCGCCTTCTCCTGGGGCGTGGTGGTCTGGGTGCTGCTCGGCGAGATGTTCCCCAACCGGATCCGGGCACTGGCCCTGTCGGTCGCGGCCTCGGCCCAGTGGATCGCCAACTGGGCGATCACGGTCAGCTTCCCGGACCTCGCCGACTGGAACCTCTCCGCGACGTACATCATCTACGCGGCCTTCGCGCTGCTCTCGATCCCGTTCGTGGCCTTCTGCATCAAGGAGACCAAGGGCCGCGCCCTGGAGGAGATGGGCTGACCGGCCGTACCCTCCCGCTCCCCCCGCCGCACCCGGCCCGACCCGCCGAACGGCCCGACCCACCGAGAGGAAGCCATGCCTGACCAGGGCGGTCCTCGGCAGAACGTCAGCTTCCCGAGCAACGGCCGCACCGCACACGGGTACCTGGCCCGCCCTCCGCAGGGCGTCGGACCGGGCCTGGTGGTGGTGCAGGAGTGGTGGGGGCTCACCTCGCACATCGCGGACATGGCCGACCGCTTCGCCGCCGAGGGCTTCACCGTGCTGGCCCCCGACCTCTTCGGCGGCACCACCACCCACGACCGCGCCGAGGCGGCCCGGCTCAAACGCGAACTCCCGGTCGAACGGGCCGTCGAGGACCTCGGCGGCGCCGTCGACCACCTGCTGGCGCTGGACGGCGTGGTCGGCGACGCGGTCGGCGTGGTCGGCTTCTGCATGGGCGGCGGCTTCGCCCTGATGCTGGCCGCCCGGGCCGGCGACGCGGTGGCCGCCGTGGTCCCCTTCTACGGCCTCCCGGCGGACCCGGACTTCGACTACCGCGGCCTCACCGCCCACGTCCTCGGCCACTTCGGCGAACTCGACGGCTCGATCCCGATGGCCGCCGTGGACGAGGCGGCGATCCGGATCGGCGAGGCCACCGACGTCCGCCCCGAGATCCACTTCTACCCGGCCGGACACGCCTTCATGAACGACGAGAACCTGCTGGGCACCTACGACGCCCTCCAGGCCCGGATCGCCTGGCGCCGCACCCTCACCTTCCTCTGGGGCCACCTGGGCTGACGCCCCGCCCCACCGGCCGCGGCGCCCCGCCCCGACCGGTTCGGGTGCGAAATTCGGATGACACCGCTACGGACTCCGACCATAGTCACCCGGGTGCCGACCCCACACCCCCGCCGCCTCACCTGGGCGAGCCGCAACTTCCGCATCCAGACCGCCGCCACCGTGATCAGCGGCCTCGGCAACGCCGGCGCCCCCATCGCGACCGCCTTCGCCGTCCTCGGCAACGGCGGCGGCGCCACCGAGGTGGGCTACGTCACCGCCGCGCGGCTGCTGCCCACCGTGCTGTTCCTGCTGGTCGGCGGCACCCTCGCCGACCGGCTGCCGCGCCACCACGTGATGGTCGCCGCCAACCTGTTCAGCGGCGCCTCCCAGGCCGTCCTGGCCGCCCTGGTGCTGGCCGGGAACGTCCAGCTGTGGCAGCTGCTGCTGCTCTCGGCCGCCGGCGGCGCCGGCTACGCCCTCTACTCCCCCGCGGCCGGCGGCATGATCATGCAGGCCGTCCCCCAGGAGCACGCCGCCCGCGCCTTCGCGGTCTTCCGGATGGGCCTGAACGCCTCCCAGATCGGCGGCGCCGCCCTCGGCGGGGCGCTCACCGCCGCCGTCGGCCCCGGCTGGGTGCTCGCGCTGGACGCCCTCTGCTTCCTGATCGCCGCCTCGCTGCGCTTCTTCCTGGAGCCCGAGTCCGCGCCCGCCCCCTCCGGCGGCGGCATGCTGCGCGACCTGCGCGAGGGCTGGCGGGAGTTCTCCTCCCGCCGCTGGCTGTGGGTGATCGTGCTGCAGTTCGCCGTGGTGGTGGCCTGCATCAACACCGTCGAGTCGGTGTACGGGCCGACGGTGGCCGACGAACGCCTGGGCGGCGCGGGCGCCTGGGGCGCGGCGATGTCCGCGTACGGCGTCGGCCTGGTCGTCACCGGCCTGCTGATGGCCCGTTGGCGCCCCCGCCGGATCCTGCTGGTCGGCAACTGGGGCGTGTTCCTGTTCGGCGCCCCGGCCCTCGCCCTGGCCGCCGGCGCCCCGCTGCCGCTGCTGATCGCCGCGATGTTCGTGTCCGGGGTCGGTGTCACGGTCTTCGGCGTCAACTGGATGGTCGTGCTCCAGCAGGAGATCCCGGAGGAGATGTTCTCCCGGGTCTCCGCGTACGACGAGCTCGGCTCCTACTCGCTGGCCCCGGTCGGCACCGCGCTGGCCGGCCCGGCCGCGGCCGTACTCGGCCTGTCCGGCGCGCTGTGGGCCTGCGCCGCGCTGTGCCTGCTGCTGAGCGCCGTCGTCCTGATCGACCCGCAGATCCGCCGGCTCTCCCGCCGCGACCCGCGCGGAAGCACCCCGGACGCACCGGTGCCCGCCGGAGAACCCGCGCCCGCGCCGTGAGCGCCCTGTGCGCCCCGCGTGCGCCCGCCGGAAAGCAACCATCGGGGCCGACGGTTCGTCCGACCGGGTAGGTAGATCCATCCACTTGGGGGCCCACCGGTGCCGAAGCCACTGCTGTTCCTGGACGTCGACGGGGTGCTGAACCCGGTCTGTCCGCATCCGGACGCCGGGTTCGACGCCCACACCCTGCTCGGCTACGCCGTCCTGCTCTCCGCCGAGCACGGTGCCTGGCTGCGCGAACTCGCCGGGACGTACGAGCTGGTCTGGGCCACCACCTGGGAGGAGCACGCCAACACCCACATCGCCCCGGCGATCGGCCTGGACCCGCTGCCCTTCGTCCGCTTCACCGGGTACGTCCCCCAACCCGGCGACCCGCACGTCCCGTTGATGCAGCTGTTCTCGGCCCGCAAGTGGGCCCCGCTGCTGCGCTACGCCGAGGGCCGTCCGTTCGCCTGGGTGGACGACGTCATCCCGTCCCGGCTGGTCCGCCGCTCGCAGTGGCGCCGGGACCGCCTGCTGCTGCCGATCGACCCCGGCCAGGGCCTGGAGCGCCGGCACGTCGACCGGCTGCTCGCCCGCCCGCCGCGCAGCCAGTCCCTGCCGGGATCACCGGTCACGGGGTCGGCAGCCAGCTGATGTGCCCGGCGAGCAGCGCGTACCCGACGAAGGCCACCGTGTCGATCAGCGCGTGCGCCGCCACCAGCGGCATCACCCGGCCCCAGCGCCGGTACAGCAGGCAGAACACCGCCCCCATCACCATGTTGCCGACCAGCCCGCCGACCCCCTGGTACAGGTGGTACGAGCCGCGCAGCACCGAGCTGGCCGCCACCACCGCCGGCCACGACCACCCCTGCTGCCCCAGGCGGCGCAGCAGGTAGCCGAGGACGACGACCTCCTCCAGGATGGCGTTCTGCCAGGCCGACAGCACCAGCACCGGCACCCGCCACCAGACGTCCGGCAGTCCGGAGGGCGCCACCGTCAGGTTGTACCCGGCCGCCTGCGAGGCCAGGTACAGCGCCAGCCCGGAGCCGCCGATCGCCGCCGCGACGGCCGCGCCCCGGCCGAGGTCGCGCAGCTTCTCCCGCAGGTCGAAGCCCAGCACCCGCAGCGAGGTGCCCTCGCGCACCAGCAGGTAGCCGACCAGCACCACCGGCATCAGCCCGCGCCCGATGTAGTACAGCTGCCAGACCAGGTCCAGCCAGGGCCGCCCGGGCGCGCGCGAGCCGTTCAGGGTGGCGACCTGCTGCCCGAGCTGGAGCGGTGCGGTGAGCGAGCCCGCGAAGCTGATCAGCGCGCTGATCCCGCTGGCCCCGAGCGAGAGGCCGAGGACGACCAGCAGTTCCACGCCGAGCAGGCGTCGGTCGGGCTGCGCGGTCTCCGGCGCGGTCGGGCGGGTCGTCACGGGTGCTCCAGCGGACGGACGGTCGCCCCGGTCGTCGGCCGACGACCGGGGCGATCATCCTGACACAGCGGCGGGCTCAGCCCACCGGCCAGGTGTGCACCGGTTCGCCGCCGCGCATGTGCTCGGCGTAGCGCCTGGTCATCGCGGCGAGCGCGGCCGGGCGGTCCATGCCGTACTGCTCGCGCAGCCGGTGGAAGGTGGCGCTCTGCCAGGCGGCGCCGTTGGTGCGGCGCAGGCAGCGCTGCTCGATGATCCCCAGGTAACGGTCCCGGTCGGCGGGCTCCACGCCCCACTCGTCCAGCCCCTGGTAGGCCATCGGCAGCAGTTCGTTGAGCACCAGGTCGACCGCCGACACCGTCTGCAGCCCGCCGCCGCGGCCGGCCCGGCCGGGGCGCGGCCACTGGAACACCGCGTCGATGCCGTACCGGGCGCCCTGGCGGAAGTTCTCGTCCGCCCGCTCGAACGGCAGCCGGGTCCAGACCGGCCGGGGCTGCTCGGCGAGCACCCGCACCAGCCCGTAGTAGAAGGCGGCGTTGGCCAGTGTGTCGGCCACCGTCGGCCCGGCCGGCAGCGCCCGGTTCTCCACCCGGAGGTGCGCGACCCCGCCGGAGACGTCGTACACCGGGCGGTTCCAGCGGTAGATGGTGCCGTTGTGCAGCCGCATCTCGGCGAGCCTGGGCGCGCCGCCGGAGGCCAGCACCTTGAGCGGGTCCTCGTCGTCGCAGATCGGCAGCAGCGCCGGGAAGTAGCGCAGGTTCTCCTCGAACAGGTCGTACGCCGAGTCCACCCAGCGCTCGCCGAACCAGGTGATCGGGCGCACACCCTGGGCCTTGAGCTCCGCCGAACGGGTGTCACAGGCCTGCTGGAAGAGCACCGGACGGGTCTCCCGCCACAGCTCCCGCCCGAACAGGAAGGGGGAGTTGGCGCCGAGCGCGAGCTGCGGCCCGCAGATCGCCTGGGCGGCGTTCCACACCGAGGAGAACCGCTGCGGGGTCACCTGGAGGTGCAGTTGCAGCGAGGTCGCGGCGGCCTCGGCGACCATCGTGACGGACTCCAGCTGGAGGTGCTCCACGCCCTCGATGTCCAGCGCGATGTCCTCCCCCCGGGCGGCCAGTATCTGGTCGCTGAGCAGGCTGTACCGCTGGTTGTGGCTCATCGCGTCCAGCCCGGTGTGGTCGTTCTCCAGGGTCGGCAGGATGCCCACCATGACGATCCGGGCGCCGGCCTCGGCCGCCTGCCGGTCGGCGTACCGCAGGCCGGTGTCGATCTCCTCGCGCAGTTCCTCGAAGACGTGCCCGCAGAGCCGGTGCGGCACGATGTTGACCTCGATGTTGAACTGGCCCAGCTCGGTCTGGAAGTCGCTGGACCCGATCGCACTCAGCACCTGGGCGTTGCGCATGACCGGCAGACCCTGTTCGTCGGCCAGGTTGAGCTCGATCTCCAGCCCCATCACGGCCCGCGGCCGGTCGAAGCGGTCCTCGCGCAGCATCCGCCCGAGCGCGTCGAGGCAGGCCTGGAGCTTGAGCCGGTACTGCTGCCGGTCCGCCAGATCCGCCCGTGTCGCCACGACCTTCTCGCCCACGGTCCCCTCCTCCTGAGACACCCGGCCGGTCGACCGTGCCAGCATCATGCCCACCTCGAAGATCGATACCCGAATGCTTGTACTGGCTTGCATTGCAAGGCATCTGACGGTAATTCAGGCCATCTGCAGACTTGCTCGCCGCCACCGCCTGTGATAAACAGATCACCCTGCGCATTTGTTCGATGAACCGCTGAGTTCGCACTGCGCTCCGGCCGGTCCACTCCCGCCCCGAGTCCCTCGTCGAGGGCGGAGACCGCGCCGGCGCCGCGATCCTGCACAACCGGACAAGGCCGGCCCCCGTCACCGTGGACGCGCCGAGCCGCGCCGGTATGCCGCACTCGCACGCCGATCTCGCTTGGAGAGGCGGATCCCGCCATGACCCTGCAGACCCCCCAGCCCCCACCGAGTGCCCTGCGCGCGGTCCTCGGCGCACTCGACTCGGAGACCGCGCTGCGCCAGCCCGCCGCCGCCGCGCTACGTCACCCGAACGGCCCACTACTCCCCGCGCACCCGCTCGCGGTACACGTCCTGGACGGCCCGCGCCCCGAGCTGCCGGCCGCCCGGCGCACGGGCTGGCGCTTCCTGATCAAGGACGGCCCGGACGTGGCCGCCGCCGCCGAGGTGGTACAGAGCCCCGAGGGCCACACCTTCTCCCACTTCACCGCCGGCCCGTACCTCTCCTCCACCGTCCGGGCGCTGCGCGAGGCCTGGCAGCTCGCCCAGGGATCCCGCTCCCGTTGCCAGCCCCGACTGCTCACCTTCCCCGGCCAGTACGCCACCGCGCTCTGGCTGCACAGCCCCGACGCCGGCCCGTCCGCCGACCTGCTGATCCCACTGGCCCCGGCCCCGCTCGGCGTCACCGCGCACCGCGCCTACCCGGCCGCCGAACTGCTCCCGCTGCTCGCCCGCGCCCCGCTGGCCGGATCCCTGCTGCTCGGCTCCCCCTGAGGGCACGCCCCGCACCGGCCGTCGGGCACCGCGCCCGACGGCCCTTCGCCGCGCCCACCCCGCCCGCCGCCATCACCCGAACGGCCACCACCCGGACGGGCCATCCGCCATGGCCCGCTCGGGCCAGGCCCCGAGTGGCCCACCGATGCGCGATTTCTCCCCGGCCCCACCTGAACGGGTGATCTCTGCCCTGGAGTTGTGGCGCATGTCACGAAATCGCTGCGCGCGCGTCCGCAGATGCCGACACTGGGAACCAGCGTGGAAGGACCCCCTGTCCTACCCACTTGAGTGCTGGCCAAACCCGGCCGGCACCCGGACAGGATCCGACCACCACGGCGGCCCCGGACGGCTCGACCTCCGGGGACCGCACCACGGGGAGGATCGCAGAGCGAAGCGAGGGTACGCGTATGTGCCAGCACCGTCCTGAGTGCCCGACGGCCGAGTCCGAGGACCGCGAAGCGGCCGAGCCGGTGGCCTGCCACCCGGAGCAGGGCTGGAGCCTGCTCTGCAACGGCGTCCTGCTGTTCGAGGACACCGGCGAACTGCTGCCCGACGGCCGGGTGATCGCCCCGCGCCGCCCGGTCGCCCACGCGGCCTGAGCCCGCCCGGCCCCGCCCGACGACCTCAGGGCACGGCACCCGGCATCACACGAGACACGGCGACCGGCGCAAAGGGCAGGGCCCCGGCAGAAACGTTCTGCCGGGGCCCTGTCCGCTCGCTCACCGCGCGTGTTGCCTACCGCGCGTCCGCTCAGACGCCGTACTCGTCCAGCGGCGGGCAGGAGCAGACCAGGTTGCGGTCACCGTACGCGCCGTCGATCCGGCTCACCGGCGGCCAGTACTTGTCCGCCGGGTTCACACCCGCCGGGAAGACCGCCTCCTGCCGCGAGTAGCCGTGCGCCCAGTCGCCGGCCAGCGCGGCGGCGGTGTGCGGGGCGTTGCGCAGCGGGTTGTCGTCGGCCGCCCACTCGCCCGAGCCGACCTTGTCGATCTCGCCGCGGATCTCGATCATCGCGTCGCAGAACCGGTCGATCTCGTGCAGGTCCTCGGACTCGGTCGGCTCGATCATCAGCGTGCCGGCCACCGGGAAGGACATCGTCGGCGCGTGGAAGCCGTAGTCGATCAGGCGCTTGGCGATGTCGTCCACCGTCACGCCCGTGTCCTTGGTCAGCGGGCGCAGGTCGATGATGCACTCGTGCGCGACCAGCCCGCCCGGGCCGGTGTAGAGCACCGGGAAGTGCGGCGCCAGGCGCTTGGCGATGTAGTTGGCGTTCAGCACCGCGACCTGGGTCGCGCGCTTGAGGCCCTCGCCGCCCATCAGCCGGACGTACGCCCAGGAGATCGGCAGGATCGCCGCCGAACCCCACGGCGCGGCCGAGATCGGGCCGACACCGGTGGCCGGGCCGGCCTCCTCCTGGAGCGGGTGGTTCGGCAGGTACGGCGCCAGGTGGGCGCGCACCGCGACCGGGCCGACGCCCGGGCCGCCGCCGCCGTGCGGGATGCAGAAGGTCTTGTGCAGGTTCAGGTGCGAGACGTCCGCGCCGAACTTGCCCGGCTTGGCCAGGCCGACCAGGGCGTTCAGGTTGGCACCGTCGACGTACACCTGGCCGCCGGCCTCGTGCACCAGGGCGCAGATGTCGGTGATCTGGGTCTCGTACACGCCGTGGGTCGACGGGTAGGTGACCATCAGCACCGACAGGTTGTCGCGGTGCTGCTCGATCTTGGCCTTGAGGTCCTCGACGTCCACGTCGCCGTCGACCAGGGTCTTCACCACGACCACGCGCATGCCGGCCATCACCGCGGAGGCGGCGTTGGTGCCGTGCGCCGAGGACGGGATCAGGCAGACGTCGCGCTGGGTGTCGCCGTTGGCGTGGTGGTAGGCGCGGACGGCCAGCAGGCCGGCCAGCTCGCCCTGGGAGCCGGCGTTCGGCTGGATCGAGACGGCGTCGTAGCCGGTGACCTCGACCAGCTGCTGCTCCAGCTGACGGATCAGGGTCAGGTAGCCCGCGGCCTGGTCGACCGGCGCGAAGGGGTGCAGCTGGCCGAACTCCGGCCAGGTCACCGCCTCCATCTCGGTGGTGGCGTTGAGCTTCATGGTGCAGGAGCCCAGCGGGATCATGCCGCGGTCCAGCGCGTAGTCCCGGTCCGACAGGCGGCGCAGGTAGCGCAGCATGGCGGTCTCCGAGCGGTGGCTGTGGAAGACCGGGTGGGTCAGGTACTCGTCCTCGCGCAGCAGCGCGGCCGGCAGCGCGTCGGCGGCCTCGGCGACCTCGACCGCGGGGACGCCGAACGCGGCCCAGACGCCGGCCAGGTGCTCGCGGGTGGTGGTCTCGTCGGTGGAGACCGAGATCCGGTCCTCGCCGTCCTGGAACACGTTGATGCCGTTGGCGCGGGCGGCGGCGGCGATCTCGGCGGCGCGGCCCGGGACGACGGCGGTGACGGTGTCGAAGAACTCGCCGTGCAGCAGCTGGACGCCGCCGGCCCGCAGGCCCTCGGCGAGGGCGGCGGCGTAGCGGTGGGTGCGGCGGGCGATGTCGGCCAGGCCGTCCGGGCCGTGGTAGACGGCGTACATCGAGGCCATCACGGCGAGCAGCACCTGGGCGGTGCAGATGTTGCTGGTGGCCTTCTCGCGGCGGATGTGCTGCTCGCGGGTCTGCAGGGCCAGGCGGTAGGCGCGGTTGCCGTCGGCGTCGACGGAGACGCCGACCAGACGGCCGGGCAGCGAGCGGGCGTACTCGGCGCGCACCGAAAGGTAGCCGGCGTGCGGGCCGCCGAAGCCCATCGGGACGCCGAAGCGCTGCGAGGTGCCGCAGGCGATGTCGGCGCCCAGCGAGCCCGGGGACTTGAGCAGGGTCAGCGCCAGCAGGTCGGCGGCGACGGCGACGATCGCGCCCAGGCCGTGCGCCTGCTCGATCACCGGGGTGAGGTCGCGGACCACGCCGGTGGCGCCCGGGTACTGCAGCAGCACGCCGAAGACGCCGCGCTCGGCGATCTCGGCCGGGATGCCCTCGGACAGGTCGGCGACGACGACCTCGACGCCGGTCGGCACGGCGCGGGTGTTGATCACCGCGACGGTCTGCGGCAGGGTCTCGGCGTCGACCAGGAAGACGCCGCCCTTGACCTTGGTGACACGGCGGGCCAGCGCCATCGCCTCGGCGGCCGCGGTGCCCTCGTCCAGCAGCGAGGAGCCGGAGGTGGGCAGGCCGGTCAGGTCGGAGACCAGGGTCTGGAAGTTGAGCAGGGCCTCCAGGCGGCCCTGCGAGATCTCCGGCTGGTACGGGGTGTACGCGGTGTACCAGGCCGGGTTCTCCATGACGTTGCGCAGGATCACCGGCGGGGTGAAGGTGCCGTAGTAGCCCAGGCCGATCATCGGCTGGAGCACCTGGTTGCGGCCGGCCAGCTCGCGCAGCTCGGCGAGGACCTGGGCCTCGCTGCGGCCGGCGGGCAGGTCCAGGGCGGTGATGGAGCGGATCGCCTCGGGAACGGCGGTGGCGGCGAGCTCGTCCAGCGAGCCGTAGCCGACGGAGGCCAGCATCTTCTCCTGCGCGGCGGCGTCGGGGCCGATGTGGCGGTTCTCGAAGGGGCTGGCCAGCTCAAGCTCGGTGAGGGTCGAGGCGCTGGTGTGGCGTCCCGCGTTCGGCTGGGCGTTCATGGTGGTCGAGGCCTCCTGGTCACGGACCGGCGGGGGTGCGCACGCCGGCCGGTCGCGCCGCTGCGGACAGCGGACCGACCTGGGCGGGCGGACCCGTAAGGCCTCCCCCTCTGTCATCGGGACCTGAGAGCTTCGCCCGCACGCCGCGCGGTGGCGCGCCGTCGGCTTGCACCGTCGGTGAGGGTGGTGATCGTCGGCTCCCGCGCCGGCGGTCCTGCCCTGCTTTCCAGAGTGACCTATCCCGCACGGTACGGATGCCTGAGAGATTCCGGGGAGGAGTTGCTCCTTCGGCGCCCCGACCAGCGGTTTTCACTGTCGAGGACTCTCCCGAGCGGGCTCGGCGGTCGCGGCCCAGGGTACCAGCGGGCGGCCTTCCGATCACGGGTGCGTCGGGTCACTCCGGGTCTACGCGCGTCCCCCGGACGGCCCAGCGCGAAGCCCGTCCGGCGCACCCCGGTCGCGCACGTCCGATTGATGGCTTTTGGTGTGAAGTGGCGGAGAGGACGGGTGCTCCGACCGCCTCACCCGCGGGAGTTCCGCAGGCGCAGCGCTTGGAGGAAAGAGTGCAGACCGACATCGACCCCAGGGACCTCATCGGCCACAAGGCGGTCGACCGCAACGGGGACAAGATCGGCACGGTGGACGAGGTGTACCTGGACGACGCCACCGGGCATCCGGAGTGGGCGGCCGTCCGCACCGGCATCTTCGGCCGGGACGCCTTCGTCCCGCTCACCACGAGCGAGTTCTCCGGCGACGAACTCCGGGTGCCGTACGACAAGTCGCTGGTGAAGGACTCGCCGGACTTCGGCGTGGGCCAGCACCTCTCGCCGGCCCAGGAGCTCCAGCTCTACCGCTACTACGGCCTCGACACCCCCGTGGACGGCCGTCCGGCGGCCGCGGAACCCGCCCGGGACGACCGGCCGGACCTCGACTTCGGCACCACCACGGCCGCCGCGGCCGCCAGGCCGATCGCCTTCCACTCCCCCGACCCGGCCCCGACCACGACCGCGACCGGCACGACCACCATGACCAGCACCGGCACGACCCACACCAGCACCGACACCGCCACGGAGGCCCACGTGCGGACCCTCAGCACCCCCGCACCGATCGCCAACGGCACCGCCCCCGCGCCGGCCGCCGCCCACCTGGTCGAGCCGAAGCCGCACCCCGCCGCGACCACCCCGGCCGCGAACGGCACCGCCGCCTCCTCGGCCCCCAGCGGCCCGGTCGAGATCACCTGCCGCGAGGAGCGGCTGGACATCACCACCGAGTGGCACGTGCTGGGCAGCGCGAAGCTGCGCAAGTACGTGACCAGCGAGCAGGTCGAGCGCCGCGTCCCGGTGGTCCGCGAGCGGGTCCGGGTGGAGCGGATTCCGGTCAGCGACGCCGAGCGGGCCTCGCTGACCGAGAAGGAGATCGCCGAGGCGGTCGAAGAGGTCACCCTCCGTGAGGAGCGGCCGGTGGTCCGCAAGTACCTCGCCCCGGTCGAGCGGGTCCGCCTGGTGGTGGAGCGCTACACGGAGGAGGAGGTGGTCCGGGACGAGCTCCGCCGCGAGCACGTCGAGGTCCACGACGACACGGCCGCCACCGCGCCGGACGAGGCGGACGACCCGCTCGTCCACGCCGCCGACGGCTCCCTGCCCGCCGCCCTCCGCCCGCTGGCCTGACCTCCCCCGAACTCCCCGATCTCCGCTGATCCCACCCAATCGCAGCGATCCCACCAGGGCCCCGGACTCCCGGTCCGGGGCCCTGGTCGTGCCCCGAAGTTCCCCACTTTGCCAAACCTTAACCACTCGATATTTGACAACATGAACTATCCCCCGCACAGTTACTTGAGTTCATTCACTATGTACGGGAGGAAGCAACCGTGAGTGAGGCAGTAAAGCCCACCACCGCGGCCGAGAAGCAGAGCAACGCCCGGGTCCTGCCGGCCCTCATCCTGGCGATGCTGTCGTTCAGCGTGGTGCAGACCGCGGTCGTCCCGATCCTGCCGTCGCTGGCCAAGGAACTGGACGTCTCCGGGTCGAACATCACCTGGCTGATGACCGCCAACCTGCTGTCCGCCGCCGTGCTGACTCCCCTGCTGGGCCGCTTCGGCGACCTCCGGGGCCGCAAGCCCATGCTGCTGATCTCGCTGGCCGGCCTGGTCGCCGGTTCGGCGCTGGCGGTCTGCACCCACTCCTTCACCTGGCTGATCGTCGCCCGCGTCCTCCAGGGCGCCGGCGGTGGCGTGATGCCGCTGGCGATCAGCATCGTCCGTGACGAGCTGCCCAAGCAGAAGGTGACCGGCGGCGTCGCCGCCATCAGCGCCTCAATGGGTGTCGGCTCCGGCCTGGGCCTGGTCGCGACCGGCCTGCTGCTGGAGCACTGGAACTACAAGTCGATCTTCTGGATGGGCCTGGCCTTCGGCCTGCTCGCCGTCGCCCTGGTCGCCTTCCGGGTCCCGACCGACCCGGTGACCGACAAGGAGGGTGGCGCCGATCCGCTCGGCGCGCTCACCCTGGCCGCCTGGCTCTCCGCCCTGCTCGTCGCGGTCAGCCAGGGCAACCACTGGGGCTGGACCTCCACCAAGACCCTCGGCCTGTTCGCCGTCGCCGCGGTGGTCGCCCTGATCTGGGGCGTTATCGAGACCAAGGTCGCCCACCCGCTGGTGGACCTCAAGATGATGGGCCGCCCGGCGGTCGCCTTCACCAACCTGGCCGGCCTGCTGATCGGCTTCGGCATGTACGGCTCGTTCATGGTCATCAGCAACTTCTCCCAGACCCCGGAGAAGCTGGCCCACTACGGCTTCACCGCGACCGTGCTGCACGCCGGTGTGATGCTGCTGCCGTCCGCGATCGGCTCGATGGTCGCCGCCCCGATCGGCGCCCTGCTGATCGCCCGCCGCGGCCCGCGCCTGCCGCTGGTCCTCGGTGGCGTCCTCGGCGCGATCGCGATGGCCTACCTGGCCCTGCGGCACAGCGCCGAAGGCGACATCTACACCGCCTCCGCGATCTTCGGCCTCGGCATCGGCCTTGCCTTCGCCGCGATGCCCGCCTTCATCAACGGCGCCGTCCCGGTCGAGCAGAGCGGCATCGCCAACGGCATGAACTCCGTGCTCCGCACCGTCGGCGGCGCGATCGGCACCGCCGTGATGACCGCGATCCTGACCGGCGACACCATGAAGCTCCCGATCAAGATCCCGGTGCTGCTGCCCACGCTGGACGCCTACAAGCACGCGTTCTGGGTCACGGCCGCCGTCTGCGTCATCGCCGGCGCCGTCCCGTTCCTGATCCGCACCACCAAGCCGGCCGCCACCGTCGCCGGCGGCGCGGCCCGGCAGGACTCCAGCCCCGAGCTGGCCAAGACCGACGCCTGACGAGGCGTCCGGCCCCCGCGTTCAGGGACAGGACGCGCGGGCCCGGGCCTCCGCCCGGTCGCGAGGGCATCACGACCGTCCGGGGCCCGGCACGGAATGCGGCCCCACCCGGTACTCCTACCGGGTGGGGCCGTTCCGCGTTCCCAAGCCGTTCCGCGTTCCCGCGCCGGTGCGTCCCGCGCCCCGCCCACTCGGTTCCCCTCGGCCTCGACCCCCTCGGCCTCGACTCCCTCGGCCTCAGTCCCCCTGCGCATCCGGCTCCTCCGGCTGCTCCAGTTCCTCCGGCTGCCGCAACGGCAGCGGCCGGGCCGGCTCCAGCGCCGGATCGTCCACCGCGAAGGTCCGCACCCGCCCCGGCCCGCTCCACGGCGTCTCGAACCGCACCGTCACCCGCCCCACCCCGCTGCCCTGCACCCACCCCGGCCCCAGCTCGGCGTGCCGGACGTCCTGCCCGGGCATCCAGCGCCGCACCACGACCTCCTCCGGCTCCTCCTCGGCCACCGCTGCCTCGGCCACCTCGGCGTGCTCCGCCGCCTCCTCCCGCAGCGCCTGCGCGAAGAGGTCCTCCTGGGTGTAGTCGGCCAGTTGGGCCACGCCCACCCCGAGCAGCCGCACCCCGCCGGTGATGTCCACCTGCTCGGCGAGGCGCCGGGCCGTCGCCGTGATCACCGCCTCGTCGTCGGTGGGCCCGCCCAGGGTCTCCGAGCGGGTCAGCGTGGAGAAGTCGAACCGCCGCACCTTGAGCACCACCGTCCGCCCCGAGCGCCCGGCCGAGCGCAGCCGCCGGACGCACCGCCCGGCCAGCGCCTCCACCTCCCGCAGCACCCGGTCCCGGTCTGCCAGGTCCACCTCGTAGGTGTCCTCCACCGAGACCGACTTGGCGTCCTGGTCGGCCACCACCGGCCGGTCGTCCAGCCCTGTCGACATGTGGAAGACCCCGGTGCCGTGCGCCCGCCCGAGCAGCTGGACCAGCTCCGCCTCCCCCGCCTCCGCGAGGTCCGCCACCGTGCTCAGCCCGGCCCGCCGCAGCACCTGTTCGGTGGCCGGCCCGATCCCGGGCAGCGCCCGGACCGGCATCGGGCCGAGCACGGCCCGCTCCTGCCCCGGCTCGATCAGCACCAGCCCGTCCGGCTTGGCCTGCTCGGAGGCGATCTTCGCCATCAGCTTGGAGCCCGCCGCCCCCACCGAGCCGGTCAGCCCGGTGAGCCGATGGATGTCCGCCCGGAGGTCCTCCGCCAGGGCCAGCACCAGCCGCTCCCCGGTCTCGTGGTCCGCCTCCGACAGCACCGGACCGTACGGACCGGCCTCCAGGTCGACGAAGGCCTCGTCCAGGCTCAACGGCTGCACCAGCGGCGACAGTCGGCGCAGCAACCCCATCACGATCTCGCTGTTCTGCCGGTACGCCTCGAACCGCCCGGACAGGAAGGCCGCGTTGGGGCACAGCCGCCGCGCCTGGGCCATCGGCATCGCCGAGTGCACCCCGAACCGGCGCGCCTCGTACGAGGCCGTGGAGACCACCCCGCGCCCGCCGAGCCCGCCGACGATCACCGGCTTCCCGCGCAGGCTCGGCTTGGCCGCCTGCTCCACCGCCGCGAAGAAGGCGTCCATGTCGAGGTGGATGATGCTCGGCAGAGATCGCACCCGCCGATCATCGCGCACGGGTCCGACAGTGCGTACGAACCCGGCCGACGCCCCGCGCCCGCCGACCCCCGGCTACTGCTTCGCGGCCTCCGCCAGCGCCTTCGGGATACCGTCCTCCTTGGGCCCGAGGAACACCGGGTCCGGCCGCAGCCAGGCGTTCACGGCCGCCTTGCCCGCCCCGGCGACCTCCCGCAGCCCGCCGTACAGCCAGGTGGCGTCGTGCGGCTCCGGCACCCCGACCGCGTACGAGCGGATCCCCGCCGCCTCGCACAGCGCCAGCGCCCGCCGGACGTGGAAGTCCTGGCTGACCAGCACCGCGCGGTCCACCCCGAAGATCCGGTGCGCCCGGGTGCAGGAGTTCCAGGTGTCGAAGCCCGCGTAGTCCCGCACCACCCGGTCCCCGGGGACGCCGTGCGCGGTCAGGTAGCGGTACATCGCGTCCGGCTCGTCGTACTCGATCCGCCCGTTGTCCCCGGTCACCAGGATGGCCTTGACCTTGCCCTGCCGGTACAGGTCGAGCGCCGCCACCAGCCGGTGCTCCAGGTACGGCGACGGCTCGCCCTGGTCCAGCCCGGCGCCGAAGACCACCGCCACCGGAGCCGAGGGCGCGCTCTCCACGGTGCCCACCCGGTCCCCCGCCCCGAACCAGAGCCAGGCACTGGGCGCCAGCGCGAGCGAGCAGAGCAGCGTCGTCGCCTGGAAGACCCTGCGCTGCGTACGGCGTTCCCGCAGCCGCGCCCGCACCCCGCCGGCCCGACGCCGCAGCAGCTCCGATATCCCGGTGCCGACCTCCACGTGCCCCTCCCTCGATCGTCTCACCAGGCAACACGACGAGGCCGTGGGCCGGAACGGTTCCCCGCTCCGGCCCACGGCCTCGTGGAAGTGCTGCCGGTCAGACCGCCCGGTTGCGCCGCTGCGCCAGCTCGTCCGCCGGATCGTCGCCGACCAGCGTCTCGCCGGTGTCGGTCCGCTCCGCGTGCAGTCGACCGAGGGTCAGCTCCAGCTCCTGCCAGACCGCTCCGACCGCGATGCCGAACACCCCCTGACCGCCCTTCAACAGGTCGACCACGTGCTGCGGCGTGGTGCACTCGTACACCGTCGCACCGTCGGACATCAGCGTCAGCCCGGCCAGGTCGGCCTGCTCGGCCGCCTGCAGATGGGCGACGGCCACCCGGATGTTCTGCAGCGAGACACCGGCGTCGAGCAGCCGCTTGACGATCTTCAACAGCAGCACGTCGCGGAAGCTGTAGAGCCGCTGACTGGTCGCCGGGTACGCGGTGCGGACGCTGGGCTCCAACAACCCGGTGCGGGCCCAGTAGTCCAGCTGGCGGTACGTGATGCCGGCCGCCGCACAGGCCGTCGGGCCGCGGAAGCCGATCAGTTCGGACGTCGGGGCCAGCCGCTCGATCGCGGGCTGGCCCGGCTGCACGGCCGGGAACCTGCTCATCCGGGGCAGGTCCGCCACGGTGCGAGCGGTGCGCGGCATGTGCACGGCGCACAGGCCTCCCACGGCCGCGTCATCGCCGGTGCTGCTCATGCCTACCTCCGTCCACTCGTGCTGCGGGCAACCGACTGCGGGCATCGGCCACCCGGACAGCCACTCCTGACGGTAGGCAGTCCCCTATGACCCGTCAACGATCGCCACGCCGGGCCAGACAAACCACATCACTCAGGAGAGTGGTTTTTCGTGCCCCTAGTGTGGGTAGGTGGACGGATTTTGGCAAAACGGCACGCTCAAGGGCCGACCAGCCCCGGCCGGGCAGGCACCCTACTGGGGGCCGCCGCCCCCGAAGTCCTCGGGCGACACCTGGTCGAGGAACTCGCGGAACTTCTCGACCTCGTCCTCCTGCTCGTCCGGGATCGCGATGCCCGCCTCCGCGAGCACCTCCTCGCTCCCGTAGATCGGCGTGCCGGTGCGCAGGGCCAGCGCTATCGCGTCGGACGGCCGGGCGCTCACCTCGACCCCGCCGGCGAACACCAGCTCGGCGTAGAACACGCCCTCCCGCAGGTCGGTGATCCGGACCTCGGTGAGCTGCTGGCCGAGCGCTTCCAGGACGTCCTTGAACAGGTCGTGCGTCAGCGGGCGCACCGGAGTCATGCCCTGCTGGGCGAAGGCGATCGCGGTCGCCTCGCCGGGGCCGATCCAGATCGGCAGGTATCGATCTCCCCCGACCTCCCGAAGCAGCACGATCGGCTGGTTGGAAGGCATCTCCACTCGGACACCCACGACGTCGAGCTCATTCACACAGGCAACCCTATGGCTCCGACCCCGGATATGAAAGCGCAGGGCCGACGCCGCTGGTCAGCGCGGTGCACCGGCCCCGCGGAGGGCATCCCCACGCCTAGGAGCGAGGCCGCAGACCGGCCTGCACCATGGCCGCGTGCAGCCGTACGGACAGCGTGGCCAGCTCCCGTGCGGTGGCCTCCGCGTGCGCCCGGGTCTGCGGGTTCCGGTGCCGGCGCAGCGGCGCCACCACCTGCTCCACCAAGGCGATCTCGCGGTCCGCCGCCGCCTTCATCGCCCTCAGGTGCCGCGGTTCCAGCCCGTACCGGCCGAGTTCGGCCACCAGCCGGGCCACCTGGAGCGCCTCCCCGTCGTACCCGCCGTCCGGGCCCGGCGCGACCAGCCCGTACGCCTCCCACTCGGCCAGCTCCGGCTCCCCCGCCCCGGCGGCGGCCAGCAGCTCGGCCCGCCCCAGCCGGACCCCGGAGGCGACCTCGGCCGAGGCCACCAGCTCGCGGTCGGCCTCCTCCAGCGGGCCGGGCCGGGCGTCGGCGGCCGGCAGCGCGGGCGGGGCCTCACCCCGCTCGATCGCGTCCAGGTGCTCGCGGATCACCCGCAGCGGCAGGTAGTGGTCCCGCTGCATCCGCAGGACGTACGCCAGCCGCTCCACGTCGGAGGGGCTGAACTTGCGGTACCCCGAGGGGGTGCGCTGCGGCTCGACCAGCCCCTCCGCCTCCAGGAAGCGGATCTTGGAGATGGTCACCTCGGGGAAGTCGTCGCGCAGGAAGGCCAGCACCGCGCCGATGCTCAGCAGTTCGTCACCACCGCGCCGTCGGCCGGCGGGCCGGTCCGGACGGACCGGCTGCCTGGGGGCCGCGACCACCCCGCGCCCGCCGCGGTCCGACTGCGGACCGGACGACGACGCAGGGTTGGCCGCCCCGAGAGAAGAGGAAGGAGTATTCGTATTCACTCGGGCTCCTGCCGACGTTGGTTTCAGTACCCCCGGTTGTGGCCGGCGAAGAACACCAGCCGGTACTTCCCGATCTGCACCTCGTCGCCGTTGTTCAGCGGCACCTCGTCGATCCGCTCCCGGTTGACGTAGGTGCCGTTCAGGCTGCCCACGTCCGCGACGCTGAATCCGGCCGGGGTGCGGCGGAACTCCACGTGGCGGCGGGAGACCGTGACGTCGTCCAGGAAGATGTCACCCTGCGGGTGACGCCCCGCCGTGGTGACGTCCGAGTCCAGCAGGAACCGGCTGCCCGAGTTCGGACCGCGCTGGACGATCAGCAGCGCCGAGCCCGGCGGCAGCGCGTCGATCGCCGACAGCACCTCGGCCGACAGCGCCGGCGTGGTACCGGTACCGGTGGTCGCGGACGGGTCGTAGGACTCCAGGCCGGAGATCGAGATCGTCGAGGTGGTCTCCGCCGCCCCCTCCGGGAGCAGCCCGCCGCGCAGCGCCGTACCGCAGTTGGAACAGAAGCGGGCCGCGGCCGGGTTCTGGTTGCCGCACCTGGGGCACGGAGTGGGGCCAGCCATGTTCACAGCCTCCTGGCGCGGCACACCCGACGGGTTGTGCCCGGCGTACGGGTCCGGGGCAAACCCTCCACCAGAGGTTGAGGGTGCTGACGGGAAACCTATGCGCGGGTCGCCGGAGGGGTCAACCGACGCGCCGTAGCCCGCCGGATTCCCGGCGTACTGCGCGGCACCGTCCCGGTACAGCTGCTGTCCGGCGTACTGACCGGCCTCGGGGGCAGGGCGCATGCCCGGCACCGCGGGCTCGTCCTCCGCCCGGCGGTGCCGGGCGGTCGGCGCCTCGACGGAGGCCGCGTCGCGACCCTTGTTGCGACCGAACAACTTCGAGAAGAAACTCACGGGCGAATCCCCTTGCGTGTGACAGACCCGCCCGCGGGGCAGGGTGAGAACCTCGGACAGGCTGCGGGCCCGATTGCGGCTCGGGCCTGCTGGAGCGGTACTCCGACGTGTGGTGCTGCGGTTGGTGCTACGGAGCGTACTGGTGCGAACCAGTCTCTCCCACGCGACGACGACACCCCGCACCGGGTGCCGCGGGCCCGTGACGGGCCGTTCGTCGAGCGCCCCGTCACTTCGAAGCCGGCTTGGCGTACTGCGGCGTCTTCAGATCCACCAGGGCGTCCACGACCACCTTCTGCTGCTGGGTGATCGTCGCCCGCGCCTGGTGGCTCTCCAGGGTGCGCACGACGCCCCCCGGGATGTTCAGCGCGGGTGTCAGGTCCTGCGGGTTCCCCACGACGGTGAACCGATAGGGCTGCGAGACCTTCTTCCCGTCGATCTGCACCCCACCGCCCGACAGGTCGGTGAAGTAGGTGTTGACCACCACGCGCACATCGTTGATCTGAATCGCCTCCGCCCCCGCCGCTCGAAGTTCCTGCAGGGTGTCCAGCAGCATATCCGCCTTCACCTGCCCTTGGGGGTCATCGACCGTGAGGACGATGCCCGGACCAGTGGCTTTGACCGTACCGGCCAGCACACCCAGTTCCGTCATCTTCTTCCTGGTCTGCTCCTGGGCCTCCTTGGCCTGGTTGGAGCTGTTCTCCAACTTGCCCAGGGACTGCTCGAGCTCGGCCTTCTCCTGTTGCAGACGCTGCTGACGGCTGTCCAGTTCGTCGAGGATCCGGACCAGGTCCTCCTGGCGGGCCCCGCGCAGCTGGTTGTGGTGGTCGTTGGTCGACCGCACCTGGATCGCCAGCCCCAGCCCGAGCGAGAACAGCAGCAGCGCCACCACCAGTTGCCCGCGCGACAGCCGCGGCGGCCAGATCGCCGCCTTCAACCGCCGCCGACCGGCGTGCCGGTCCGCGGCGGGCGGCTCCTCGGTTCCCTCCGACTCCCCGGCTCCCTCCGGCTCCTCGACGGAATCGGGCTGCTCGACGGCCTCCGGCTCCGCGGCTTCCGACGGCACGTCGGCCCGCGCCTCGGCGGGCGCCGGCCGAGGCTCGGCCGTCGGCCCGGGCGCGGCCGCCTTGGTCAGCCGCACCGGTGCAGCCGGCTCCGCCGCCCCGGTCTCAAGCTCAGCCTCAGCCTCAGACTCCGTCGGCTCCCCGGCGGCTCCGGGCTCCCCCGGGTCGGTTCCGGCCTCCGCCGCGGCCTCCGCTGCAGCCTCCTCGACGACCTTCCCCGGCGGCTCCTCCGGAGCCTTCCCGACCGCGTTCCCGCCCGGCTCCGCGGCGGTCTCCTGCACCGCCGCCTTCGCCCGCTCCTCCGCCGCCTCGCGGCCCGGCTCAGGCACGGAAGACATGGCGCCGGATCGCCGCCGCGTTGGAGAAGATGCGGATGCCGAGGACGACGACCACACCCGTGGACAGCTGCGAACCGACACCCAGCTGGTCGCCCAGGAAGACGATCAGCGCGGCGACCACCACGTTCGACAGGAACGAGACGATGAAGACCTTGTCGTTGAAGATCCCGTCCAGCATCGCCCGGACGCCGCCGAACACCGCGTCGAGCGCCGCCACCACCGCGATCGGCAGGTAGGGCACGACGGCGTCGGGCACCTCGGGTTGGACGAAGAGCCCGACGACCACCCCGATCACGAGACCCAGTACGGCAATCACGGTCTAGCTGCTCCTGTCCCTGTGGTGGTCTTGGTCGATCCGCCGGACGGACGCCGCTTCGCGGACGGCCCGGCGCCGGGCGCGGACGGTGAAACGGACGCGACGGGGCTCTCCGAGGTTCCCGAGCCGCCCGACGGCGTCCCGCTCGGACCGGCCGACGCAGTCGCCGAACCGGACGCCGACGCGGACGCCGTGGGCGAGGCCTCGGGTGTGACGGGCTGGGCGCTCCGCAGCGACACGCCGACCGCCGCCGGCAGGGTCAGGCTCTTCTGGGTGGAGAGCGTCGACTTGATGCCGTACTTCTCCTCCAGCAGGCGCAGGTACTGCCCGGCCATGTCGTTCTCGAAGGAGCTGAGCAGCTTCGGCCCGTCCCCGATCGCCTGGATGTTGTACGGCGGCACCAGCGGCCGGTTGTCCACCAGCACCGCCTCGCCGGCGGCCCGGATCGCGGACAGCGCGGTCAGCCGCTGGCCGTTGATCGAGACGGCCTCCGCCCCGGATCCCCACAGACCGTTCACCACCAGTTGCAGGTCCCGGTCGCGCAGCCGGCCGCTGTTGGAGAAGCCCTGCCCGGCCCGCGGGTCGACGTTGCCCCCGCCACCGGTGCCGGCCGCGTCCTCCAGGACCAGCTTCACCCCCGGCCCGGTGACCTCCCCCAGCCCGACCTCACCGGTCAGGCCACTGCCACCGGCGTCCCCGGAGGCCAGCGCCTGCTGCTGGGTGTCGTCGACCTTGCGCCGCAGGTCCTGGACCTCCTTCTGCAGGTGGTCCGCCGAGCCGTTGCTGTCGTTGATCCGGTGGATCAACGCGTCCCGTTCCTTGGCCAGCGTCGGCTCCGCCTTGTGCGCGTTCACCGCACCCACCGTGACCACGGCCCCGACCAGCGCCAGTCCGGCGCCCAGCGTCAGCAGTCCGCGCAGTGTCCGGGGTATCCGGCTGTCGTGCTCACCGCCCCGGGCCGCGGCCGCCTCGGCGTAGCCCTCGTCCAGGCTGTGGTCCATCACGTTGGTCAGCAGGGACATCGAGGCGTCCGGGCGGTTGTACCGTCCGTTCGGAGCACTCGGCGTCGGCGTCGCTGGCATGCGGACCATCGTCCCACGACGGCGGAGGGCCCTGCGCACGGCCCCTGAGCTGCACACACGCCACACACATCAACGGAAAGTGACGGACCCTTCCGAATGAGGTGAAAACGGACAACGGGGCGTGCGGATGGAACCGCACGCCCCGCCGTCCAGGGGGTGTCCGCTCAGGACGTCACCGACCCGCACCCTCCACCACGGCAGCCCACTCGTCCAGCAGGGCGTCGGTGGCCTCGTCGTCCGGGCCCTCGGCCCACAGGTGGGTGACCGCCTCGGCCGGGTCCGGCAGCACCAGCGTCCAGCGCCCGTCCGCCTCGACGACCCGGACCCCGTCCGTGGTGTCCAGCCGCCGGCTGCCGGCCGCCTCCACCACCGAACGCATCACCATGCCCTTCGCCGCCCACGGCGTCGCGATGTCCCGCCGCCGGATGTGCGCCTGCGGGATCCGCGCGTCGATCTGGCTCAGGGTGAGCTGGGTCCGCGCCACCAGGCCGACCAGCCGGACGAAGGCCGCGGCACCGTCCAGCACCCCGCTGAACTCGGGCACCACGAAGCCGCCGCGCCCGTCCCCGCCGAACACCGTGCCCTCGGCGGCGGCCGCCTTCGCGAGGTCGTCCGGCGTGGTCGTGGTCCAGATGACCTGGGTCCCGTGGTACGCGGCGACCTGCTCGGCGATCCGGGTCGTGGTCACCGGCAGTGCCACCTGCCCGCTGCGCCGCTCCGCCGCGACCAGGTCCAGCAGCACCAGCAGCGCCCGGTCGTCGTCGATCACCCGGCCGAGCTCGTCCACGAACGCGACCCGCTCGCCGACCGGGTCGAACCGCACCCCGAAGGCCGCCCGCGAGGAGGCCACCAGCTCGCCGAGCCTGGCCAGCCCGGCCCGTCGGGTCTCCGCGTCCTCGGTGGGCCGCGCCTCGTCCAGCCCGCTGGAGACGGTCAGCGTCTCCACCCCGAGCCGGCCGAGGATGCTGGGCAGAACCAGCCCGGCACTGCCGTGCGCGGTGTCCACCACCACCTTCAGCCCGGCCTCCCGGACCCCGGTGGTGTCCACCGCCCGCAGCAGGTTCCCCGCGTAGGAGTCGAACACGCTGGACGGGAAGGTCAGGTCCCCGATCTCGCCCGGGAACGCCCTCCGGTACTCCTGACGTGCGTAGACCCGGTCGAGCTTGCGCTGCCCGGCCTGCGAGAGGTCCGCCCCGCGCTCGTCGAAGAAGAGGATGTCCAACGAGTCCGGCACCCCGGGAGTGGTCCGCAGGAAGATCCCGCCCGCGCTCCCCCGCGCGGTGTGCTGCCGGGCCACCGGCATCGGCACGTTCTCCAGGTCGCGGACGTCGATCGCGGAGGTCTGCAGCCCCGAGATCATCGCCCGTTTGAGCGCACGCGCACCACGCGAGTGGTCACGCGCAATGGTGACGGTGGCCCCCTTCTTCAAGGTCGTGGCGTACGCTCCCGCCAGCCGCACGGCCAGCTCCGGGGTGATCTCGACGTTGAGGATGCCCGAGACGCCGCGGACCCCGAAGAGGTGCTCCTGGCCGCGCGACTCCCAGATCACCGAGGTGTTGACGACGGCGCCGGCCTCGATGGTCTTGAACGGGTAGACCCGGACGTTGGCCCCGATGATCGACTCCTCGCCGATCAGGCACTCGTCCCCGATCACCGCGCCGTCCTCGATCCGCGCGGCCCGCATCACGTCGGTGTTCTTGCCGACCACGCAGCCGCGCAGATTGCTCTGCGGCCCGACGTAGACGTTGTCGTGCACCACCGCCTTGTGCAGGAAGGCACCGCGCTTGACCACCACGTTGCTGCCCAGCACGGTGTGCTCGCGGATCTCCACGCCGGCCTCGACCTTGGCGTAGTCCCCGATGTACAGCGGTCCGCGCAGCACCGCCTCCGGGTCGACCTCCGCCCCTTCGGCCACCCAGACGCCCGGCGAGATCTCGAAGCCGTCGAGCTCGACCTCGACCTTGCCCTCCAGGACGTCCGCCTGGGCCTTCCCGTAGCTCTCGTGGGTGCCCACGTCCTCCCAGTAGCCCTCGGCCACGTAGCCGTAGACCCGCTTGCCCTCCTTCAACAGCTGCGGGAAGACGTCACTCGACCAGTCCACGGACTCACCCGCGGCGACGTAGTCGAAGACCTCCGGCTCCATCACGTAGATCCCGGTGTTGACCGTGTCGGAAAAGACCTGGCCCCAGGTCGGCTTCTCCAGGAAGCGCTCGACCCGGCCGTCCTCGTCGGTGATCGTGATCCCGAACTCCAGGGGATTCGGCACCCTGGTGAGACAGACCGTGACCAGTGCGTTCTTACTGCGGTGAAAGTCGATCAATTCGGTGAGATTGAAGTCGGTCAGCGCGTCACCGGAGATCACCAGAAAGGAGTCGTCCTTGAGCGCGTCCTCGGCGTTCTTGACACTCCCCGCAGTGCCTAGTGGCGTCTCCTCATGGGCATACGTGAGGTGCATGCCCAGTTCCTCGCCGTCACCGAAGTAGTTCTTGACGAGTGACGCCAGGAACTGCACGGTGACGACGGTGTCGGAGAGGCCGTGCCGCTTCAGCAGCCGAAGCACGTGCTCCATGATCGGCATATTCGCGACCGGAAGCAGCGGCTTCGGCATGCTGGAGGTCATCGGGCGGAGTCGGGTGCCCTCGCCCCCTGCCATTACTACGGCTTTCATTACGGGTGCGTCCTCCTTCGCGGTGGTGGACCTGCAGGTCCATCAAACCGTTCCAGAGGGTTCTCTACCCGGAAGGTCCCGTCCGACGCACCGGCGCGGCGTGGGACTTCTCTCAGATCACGTCTCAGGCTGTGGACGCCGAGCCCGCGGGGCCGGCCTTGATGATCTGCCGCGCCTGCACCGCGTAAAGGATCGCCGACCACCAGTACAACGTGGTCCCCCACCAAATGAAGGCCCAGCTCACCACCTCGGCCGGCCGGGCGATCCAGCTGTCGATGCCACCGAGCAGGAGAAGCGGAAACGCGTACATCAGATTGAAGGTCGCGGCCTTGCCGAGGAAACTCGTCTGGAGCGGCCCGTAACCGTGCCGGTTCAGAATGGGCAGCAACGAGGCGATGAAGACCTCGCGAGCCAGCAGAATCGCCGTCACCCACCACGGCAGGAACTCACGCCACGTCAATCCGACGAGCGTGGACAGCACATAGAGCCGGTCGGCCAGCGGATCCAGCAACTGCCCCACCCGGCTGATCTGCCCCCACCGCCTGGCGAGCTTTCCGTCCAGGTAGTCGCTGACTCCGCTGAGCATCAGGATCAGCAGCGCCCACCCGTCGTTCTTCGGCCCGCCGAAGACCGGCCACAGAATGAGCCAGAGAAAAACCGGGACGCCGACCAACCGGCCCATGCTCAGCAGGTTGGGGATGGTGAGGACGCGATCGGTCTGGACCCGCGTCTCCTGGACCTCCACCCGAGGCCTCCTGTCCTGTGTCACGACAATGCATGTTGACCCTACAACAGAAAAGCCCCCGCCCGGTTCACCCGGCGGGGGCTTTTCTGAATGATTGTTCGGCGGCGTCCTACTCTCCCACAGGGTCCCCCCTGCAGTACCATCGGCGCTGTGAGGCTTAGCTTCCGGGTTCGGAATGTAACCGGGCGTTTCCCTCACGCTATGACCACCGAAACACTATGAAACTGTCAACCGCACCAACCCGTCGTGGCGATCGGGTTGGGGTCGTTGTTTCAGAACAACACAGTGGACGCGAGCAACTGAGGACAAGCCCTCGGCCTATTAGTACCGGTCAACTCCACCCCTCACAGGGCTTCCATATCCGGCCTATCAACCCAGTCGTCTACTGGGAGCC
>NZ_JBVHYH010000044.1:0-71951 GCF_055569135.1 Kitasatospora sp. NPDC029367 | reverse complement strand
ACCGACACCGACCAGAATCAGCACCCCCCCCCCCCGGGCCCCCCCCCCCCCCCCCCCCGCACCCCCCCCCCCCCCCCCCCCCCCCCCCCCCCCCCCCCCCCCCCCCCCCCCCCCCCCCCCCCCCCCCCCCCCCCCCCGCCGCGAGGGGAGACCACCGTGACACCGCCGGCCGCAGCCAGCGCCGCCGCCCGTACCGACGACCCGACCAACGACCCCGCCGCGGACCGCACCGCGGCCGCCGACGCCCAGGCCCCCGCCCCCAGCGGGCTGCCCGGCAGCGGCGACGACGACCCCGACGAACGCACCGCGGCGGACCCCGCCGCTCAGCGCCGGACCCACCCGGCCGCATCTCCCGCAGGAGCCCGCTTCACCAGGCCCGGGGGGATGTTCTCCTCCCTGCGCGTTCGCAACTACCGCTACTACTTCGCCGGCCAGGTGGTGTCCAACACCGGCACCTGGATGCAGCGGATCGCCCAGGACTGGCTGGTCCTGAGCCTCACCGGCAGCCCGCTCGCGGTCGGCATCACCACCGCCATGCAGTTCCTGCCGATGCTGCTGCTCGGCCTGTTCGGCGGCGTGCTCGCCGACCGGATGCCCAAGCGCCGGCTGCTGATCTACACCCAGGGCGCGATGGGCTTGCTCGCCGCCGGCCTGGCCGTGCTGACCGTCGGCGGCGTGGTGACGCCGTACTACGTGTACGCCTTCGCCCTGCTGCTCGGCCTGGTCACCGTGGTCGACAACCCGACCCGGCAGGCCTTCGTGTCCGAGATGGTCGGCCCCAAGGACCTCGCCAACGCCGTCAGCCTGAACGCCGCCAACTTCCAGACCGCCCGGCTGGTCGGCCCCGCCGTCGCGGGCCTGCTGATCGCCGCGGTCGGCAGCGGCTGGGCGTTCGCCGTCAACGCGCTGTCCTTCGCCGCCGTGATCGGCGGACTGCTCGCGATGCGCGAGTCCGAACTGCGCCCCACCGAGCCGATCGCCCGCGAGAAGGGCCAGCTGCGCGAGGGCCTGCGCTACGTGAAGGAGCGGCCCGAGCTGCTCTGGCCGATGGTGCTGGCCGGCTTCATCGGCACCTTCGGCTTCAACTTCCCGACGCTGCTCTCCGGGTTCGCGTACGACACCTTCAAGGTCGGCGCCGGCCAGTACGGCCTGCTGAACACCGCGATGGCCGTCGGCTCGCTGGCCGGCGCGCTGCTCGCCGCCCGCCGGGGCGCACCCCGGCTGCGCCGGCTGGTCGGCGCGGCACTGGCCTTCGGCACCCTGGAGGTGGTCGCGGCCTTCGCGCCCGACTACTGGACCTTCGCGCTGCTGCTGACGCTGATCGGGGTGTTCGGGCTGAGCTTCAACACCTCGGTCAACTCCATGCTGCAGCTGTCCACCGACCCCGAGATGCGCGGTCGGGTGATGGGCCTGCTGGTGCTGGTCTTCACCGGAGGCACGCCGATCGGCGCCCCGGTCGTCGGCTGGGTCACCGCCTCGTACGGGCCCCGGCTGGGCCTGCTGGCCTGCGGCGTGGTGTCCGCGCTGGCGGCCGGCGCGGTCGGCCTGGTGCTGGCCCGCAGCGCGGACCTGCGGGTGCGGTTCGACCTGCACCCCGGTCGCGGCGGGCGGGTGGTGGCCGTCGTGCCGCGGGCCGTCCCGGCGCGTACGTCGGAGCTGGCCGCGGCCTGCTGATGATGGGCTGATGGATTGGCTGATGGGCCGCCAGGACGCCTCGAGGCTTGGCCTCGGAGTGTCCTGACGGCGCGTCAGAGTCGGATCTCCAGCAGCTGGCCGGGCCAGGTGCCGGTCGGCAGCTCGACCTCGAAGCCCGCCGTCTCGGTGAAGCCGAGCGCCCGGTACTGGCCGACCAGCTTGCGGTCGTCGCCCGCGTAGCAGTCCACCCGCAGCAGGTCGAGGCCGCGCCGACGGGTCTCCTCGACCGCGTCGCCGATCAGCGCCGCGCCGATGCCGGAGCCCTTGCGGCTGCGGTCGGTGACCAGCAGGCGGACGAACAGCTCGGGCTCCGCCGAGACCGGGACGAACTTCCCCCGCTGCTCGGCCAGCACGCAGCAGCCGATCGTCCGGCCCTCGTCGTCCACCGCGATGCGGACCAGGAACGGCTCCTCGGCGTACGAGGTGACCTGGTCGATCCGAGCCCGGTCGGTGCTGAACGGCCGGTCGCCCCACTGGCCGGTGCGCTTCCCGGCGGCCAGCCAGGAGACGGCGCCGTCGAGCAGGGACAGGATGTCGGGGACGTCCGAGGGACCACCGTTGCGGATCTTCATGGACATCCGTTCTACCCGGAACGGCCGGGCGAGGGAAGCTTGGATCATGAGATTGTTCGTCGCTGTCCTGCCGCCCGTCGAGGCGCTCCAGGGGCTCTCCGACGCGGTCGCGCCGCTGCACGGGCTGCCCGGGGCGGACCGGCTGCGCTGGACCACCGTCGAGGGCTGGCACCTGACCCTGGCCTTCCTCGGCCAGGTGCCGGCCGAGCGGCTGCCGGAGCTGGAGGCCGCCCTGGCGGCCGTCGCCGAGGTGCACCCGGCCCACCCGCTGCGGATCGCCGGCGCCGGCCGGTTCGGCGACCGGGTGCTCTGGGCCGGGGTCGAGGGGCGGACCTGGGCGCTGCGCCGGCTCGCGGAGGCGGTGGCCGGGGCCACCGCCGAGTTTACCGGGGAGGCCGACGCCTTCGCCTTCCACCCGCACCTCACCCTGGCCCGGGCCGGGTCCTCGCGCGGACAGCGGCGGGCCGTGCAGCGGGTCGCGGCGGCCGAGCTGGAGGGGCTGGCGGCGGCGCTGGCGGACTACCGGGGGCCGGAGTGGGAGGCCGCCGAGCTGCACCTGATGAAGAGCGACCTGGCCGGGGGGTTCGCCCACTACGAGTCGCTGCGCTCCTGGGCGCTGGCCGACTGGGGCTGAGGGAGCCGACCGGGGGCTGAGGGGGCCGACCGGGGGCTGAGGGGGCCGACCGGGGCCGAGGGGTTCGGGGCGGGGCCGAGGGGTTCGGGGTGGGCCAGGGTGAGGTGGGGGTGTGAGCCGCAGGTACGCTCGTTGACCGTGGATCCCAAGACTCGAATGCGCATCGTCTCCGGCACCCTGGTGCTGCTGCTGGTCGTCGTACTGATCAGCTCGCTGGTCGGCAAGTAGCCGGGGCGGCCCCGGAACGGCTCGGAGGGGCTCGGAGGGGCTCGGCGCGGCCCCGGAACGGTTGCGGACCGGCCCCGGAACGGCGAGAGGGCCACCGCCCGCAGGCGGTGGCCCTCAGTCGTTGTCCTCGGGGGTCTCAGCCGGCCAGCTGCTCGACCACGTGGTCGATGCAGTGGGTGAGCGCCTCGACGTCCGCCGGGTCGATCGCCGGGAACATCGCGATGCGCAGCTGGTTGCGGCCCAGCTTGCGGTACGGCTCGGTGTCCACGATGCCGTTGGCACGCAGTGCCTTCGCGACCGCGGCGGCGTCCACCGACTCGTCGAAGTCGATGGTGCCGACCACCTGGGAGCGCTCGGCCGGGTTCGCCACGAACGGGTTCGCGTAGGAGGACTTCTCGGCCCAGGCGTACAGCCGGGACGAGGAGTCGGCCGTACGGGCGACGGCCCAGTCCAGCCCGCCGTTGCCGTTGATCCACTCCAGCTGGTCGGCCAGCAGGAACAGGGTGGCGAGCGACGGGGTGTTGTACGTCTGGTCCTTCGACGAGTTGTCGATGGCCGTCGGCAGCGAGAAGAACGGCGGGACGTAGCGGCCGGAGCCGGCGATCTCGGCGGCGCGCTCCAGGGCGGCCGGGGAGAAGGTGGCCAGCCACAGGCCGCCCTCGGAGGCGAAGGACTTCTGCGGGGCGAAGTAGTAGACGTCGGTCTCGGTGATGTCCACCGGCAGGCCGCCGGCGCCCGAGGTGGCGTCCACCAGCACCAGCGAGCCCTCGTCCGCGCCCACCGGACGCTTGATCGGCATCGCGACGCCGGTCGAGGTCTCGTTGTGGGTGAGGCCGTAGACGTCCACGCCGGCCTCGGCGACCGGCAGCGGGTGGGTGCCCGGGGCGGTCTTGATCACCGTCGGCTCGGCCAGCCACGGGGCGGCCTTGACCGAGGAGGCGAACTTCGAGGAGAACTCGCCGAAGTCCAGGTGCTGGGACTTCTCCCGCACCAGGCCGAAGGCGGCGATGTCCCAGAAGGCGGTGGAGCCGCCGTTGCCGAGGACGACTTCGTAGCCCTCCGGCAGCGAGAACAGGCTGCTCACGCCCTCGCGCACGCGCTTGACCAGGTTCTTCACCGGGGCCTGGCGGTGCGAGGTGCCGAGCAGGGAGGTCTGGGTGGCGGCGAGGGCACTCAGGGCCTCGGGGCGCACCTTGGACGGTCCGCAGCCGAAACGGCCGTCTGCGGGCTTGATGTCAGCGGGGATCTGGATCTGAGCCACGCGCGCAGCCTACCGGCGCGGGACTCGCCCGGGATACGGTCGTCCGCCCGCTGAGACTGTGATCTTCGCTGCCCGGGGACGCCGACAGCGGGCCCGGCCGGAGCCGGACCCGCTGGTCAGAGGCGTTCGATCGGCCGCTCGGGCGCGGGGTCAGTGCGCGATGGCGTCCCAGCCCTCGATCTCCTCGGGGCGGCGCGGGCCGGGGCCGATGTAGCGCGCGGAGGGGCGCACGAGGCGACCGGTGCGCTTCTGCTCCAGGATGTGCGCCGACCAGCCGGCGGTGCGCGCACAGGTGAACATCGAGGTGAACATGTGCGCGGGGACCTCGGCGAAGTCCAGCATGATCGCGGCCCAGAACTCGACGTTGGTGGCCAGCACGCGGTCCGGACGGCGGTTGTGCAGCTCCTCCAGCGCGGCCTTCTCCAGCGCCTCGGCGACCTC
This sequence comes from Kitasatospora sp. NPDC029367, assembly GCF_055569135.1. Classification (NCBI taxonomy): domain Bacteria; kingdom Bacillati; phylum Actinomycetota; class Actinomycetes; order Kitasatosporales; family Streptomycetaceae; genus Kitasatospora; species Kitasatospora sp. NPDC029367. Next base: position 67,120 of record NZ_JBVHYH010000044.1, on the reverse strand, counting down.
GAAGCGCGGCGCGCCGAGCTCCTTGGCGGTGCGGCGCAGCACGCGGGCGCGCGGGTCCTCGGCGCGGTAGACGCGGTGGCCGAAGCCCATCAGGCGCTCGCCCTTGTCCAGTGCGTTCTTGACCCAGGTGGTCGCGTCACCGGTGCGCTCGATCTCCTCGATCATGCCGAGCACGCGGGACGGGGCCCCGCCGTGCAGCGGGCCGGACATCGCGCCGACCGCGCCGGAGAGCGCGGCCGCGACGTCGGCGCCGGTGGAGGCGATGACCCGGGCGGTGAAGGTGGAGGCGTTCATGCCGTGCTCGGCGGCCGAGGTCCAGTAGGCGTCGACGGCCTTGACGTGCTTCGGGTCCGGCTCGCCCCGCCAGCGGATCATGAAGCGCTCGACGACCGTCTCGGCCTTGTCGATCTCGCTCTGCGGGACCATCGGCAGGCCCTGGCCGCGGGCGGACTGGGCGACGTAGGACAGCGCCATCACGGCGGCCCGGGCGAGGTCGTCGCGGGCCTGCTCGGCGGAGATGTCCAGCAGCGGCTTGAGGCCCCAGACCGGGGCGAGCATGGCGAGCGCGGACTGGACGTCGACCCGGATGTCACCGGAGTGCACGGGGATCGGGAAGGGCTCGGCGGCCGGCAGGCCGGGGTTGAACTTGCCGTCCACCAGCAGGCCCCAGACGTGGCCGAAGGAGACGTGGCCGACCAGGTCGTCGATGTCGACACCGCGGTACCGCAGGGCGCCGCCCTCGCGGTCGGGTTCGGCGATCTCGCTCTCGAACGCGACGACTCCCTCAAGCCCGGGTACGAAATCGGACATGCGACGGCTCCTTCAGTTCTGCGATCGGTGCCCCGCCGTGGTGGGGCGGCGCTCCAGTGACCGAATCGTGGTTGGCACTCGGTGCCAGAGTGACAGGCACGGGGTGCATTGCGCCATACACCACCGCGGTGATGTTTCCCGTGGGACCACTTGACTTTCCCGTCGGGGGTCGGTCGCGCCCGGGGGACTCCCGGAACCAAACACCAGGTTCCGGACAATTCCCCGTACGGCGGGCAGTCCAGCGGTGGCGAGTCACCATATCTCCGACCGGGGTTCGTCGGAGGTAGCGGTGCCGGTTGCTTGTCGTACGGGATGATGTTGGCGTGCAGACCCCGGAACGCGCCCAGTCGACGCCCCTGAGCCCCGCCACCCGGACCCCGGCCGACGAGCCCCGCCGCGGTCCGGACCCCACCGTGATGCGCAAGCACTACGTCCACGAGGGCCTGGCCGAGGAGCAGCTCGCGCCCGAGCCGATCGGGCAGTTCGCCCGCTGGTTCCACGAGGCGGACGAGGCCGGGGTGGTGGAACCCAACGCCATGGTGCTCTCCACCGCCGACGAGCGGGGCCGGCCCAGCTCGCGCACCGTCCTGCTCAAGGGATTCGACAGCCGCGGCTTCGTGTTCTTCACCAACTACGGCTCCCGCAAGGGCTCCGAGCTCGCTGCCAACCCGTACGCCGCACTGCTGTTCCCGTGGATCGCGCTGGGCCGCCAGGTGATCGTCCAGGGGTCGGTGGAGAAGGTCGGCCGGGACGAGACCGCCGCCTACTTCCGCACCCGGCCGCACGGCTCCCAACTCGGCGCCTGGGCCAGCGAACAGTCCAGCCCGGTCGAGAGCCGCGCCGTCCTCGAACAGCGCTACGCCGACCTGGAGCGGCGCTACCCCGAGGGCGAGGGCGTCCCCGTCCCGCCGTTCTGGGGCGGCTACCGGGTCGTCCCGGAGGCGGTCGAGTTCTGGCAGGGGCGCGAGAACCGGCTGCACGACCGCCTCCGCTACCTCGCCGACCCGGCCGGCCCCGGCGGCTGGCGGGTGGAGCGCCTCTGCCCGTGACGGCGGGGGCCCGGGCGGCCTCCTCGGCGCCGTGCGTCCGGGTGGCGGGTCCGGGCGCGGCGGGCGGCCGGATCTGATGAACCGTCACCGTTTTGTGTAGAATGTGCGCGTCGTGGACCGGGGTCGAGGATTCCTCGGCCGCGGGCCCGCTCGTGCCTGTGTGATCGGGTCGTGCCTGCGTGCATCCTAGTGAGGGACTAAGGGACTGATGGGCGTCACCGGTGCGGAAACCGTCGCGGGCCTCGACTCCGACCTGGTCGACGTCGCCGCCCTGCCGCTCGACGAGCTCGACGCCCTGCCCGACACCGTCCTCGGCGACCTGCTGCGCAGGGTCGTGGCGGACGCCCTGACCCCCGGGGCCGAACCGCTCGCCGCGTTCCAGTCGGCGCTCGAGCTCCGCTGACCCCGCCGCTGACCGCCGGTTAAACCCCCCGAGGCGGGCGAATTCACCAACTGGCCCACCCGCTGGTGCGGTTGACGACATGCTGGGTAAGAAACCAGCGCCGTCACAGCACCGTCAGGGTCGGGGGGAACAGGTGAGTGAACGGGAGCAGCAGCAGCGCCCGTACTTCTTCTTCAGCTACGCGCGTCGGGACTTCGAGGCGGGGGACGCCTTCGTCGACCAGTTCTTCAACGACCTGAGGGACGAACTCGGGCGCATCCTCGGACCGGCCGTCCAGGCCGACGAACTCGCCTTCCGGGACACCGAACGGCTCCGGCTGGGCGACGAATGGGCCGAGAAGCTCGCGCTGATGCTCGGCCGCAGCCGGACCATGGTCGCGCTCTACTCCCCGGCCTACTTCGCCAGCCTCTACTGCGGCAAGGAGTGGACGGCCTTCCGTGGCAGGGTCCGGCGCCACCACGAGGAGACCGCGGAACTGGTCTCGGCGCTGATCCCGGTGCTCTGGGAGCCGGTCGCGCCCGGGGACCTCGTCACCGAGGTCACCAGGATCCAGTGGGCCCAGCCGGACATGGGCGAGGCCTACGCCCGGCACGGCCTGCGCGCCCTGCTGCGCACCGCCCAGCAGGACGCCTACCGGCAGGTCGTCCGGGTCGTCGCCGGACGGGTCCGGGACGCCGCCGTCCGGCGGCTCGCCGAACTGCCCGAGTTCGACCTGGAGGCCGTCCGCGGCTACTTCCCCGGGCCGGCCGCGCCGCCGCCCGCCGCCGAACCCGGCATGGTCCGGCTGTTCATCGCGGCCGGCCGGGCCTCGGAGGCCGCCGCCGAGGGCGGCTCCCGCCCGGGCGGCTGGTACGGGGCCAGGCCGTGGAACTGGACGCCGTTCTACCCGCCCGCTCAGCCCTCGCTGGCCTCCCGCGCCCAGCAGGTGATCACCAACGCCGGGCACATCACCACGCTGGAGGAGGTCGGCGCCGGGCTCGGCGAGAAGCTCGACCAGGCCCGGGAGGACAGCCAGGTCAGCGTCCTGCTGGTGGACCCGTGGGCGGCCGAGAACGAGCGCTACCGGACCGCCCTGCGCGAGTACGACGACCAGAACCACCCGGTCACCGGCGTGGTCGTGCCGATCGGCGGCAGCGACCCGGACGGGGAGCGCGAACCGCCGTGGACCGGCGTGCGCGCCGTCTTCCGCCGCAACTGGTTGCGCCGGCGCGACCCGGAGCACCTGTTCCGGGTCAAAGTGAGCCAGGAGAGCTTCGACAGCGACCTCGCCATCATGGTGACGGTTGCCCAGAACAAGCTCATGGACGACAACCTGGATTGGGGGGACGATGGCGGCGACGCCTTCGGCTTCGGCCCGGGCGGCGGCCCGGACATGCCGGGCCTCGCCATTCCGGCCGGTCCGCCCGGCCCCTCCGGTCCGCCGCGGAGCCCGTCCGCGCGCCGGGAACCCGAACCGCCACCGAAGGACCTGCCCGGCCAGCGCCCGGGCAGCCACGACGGCTCAGTCCCGCTGAGGGGAGACGGACGATGAGCATCGAGCCCGGCACGGAGCCCGGACGCGGCGGACCGGGATCGGTCGTCACGTTCTACTCCTTCAAGGGCGGCACCGGCCGGACCATGGCGCTCGCCAACGTCGGCTGGATCCTCGCCAGCCGGGGCCTGCGCGTCCTGGTGGTCGACTGGGACCTGGAGGCGCCCGGCCTCCACCGCTACTACCACCCGCTGCTGGTCGACCCCGAACTCCACTCCACCGACGGCCTGATCGACCTGCTGCGCGGGTACGTCAGGCAGGCGCTGCCCTCCGCCGCCGGCCCCACCGGCCAGTCCCCGGCCGCCTGGCTGGACGAACCCGGGCGGCTGGACGGCTACATCTGCGGCCTCGCCCTCGACCTGCCGGCCGGCGGGCGGCTCGACTTCCTCCCGGCCGGCCGCCAGAACGCCGCCTACGCGGCCGCCGTCACCAGCTTCAACTGGCGCAGCTTCTACCACGGCCGGGACATCCGCGGCGGCGAGTTCCTGCGCGAACTGCGCGAACGCTGGGCCCGCAACTACGACTACGTGCTCATCGACAGCCGCACCGGGGTCAGCGACACCTCCGGCATCTGCACCGTCCTGATGCCCGACACCGTGGTCGACTGCTTCACGTTCAGCGCCCAGAACATCCGCGGCGGCGTCGACGCGGCCAAGGCCATCGCCGAGGCCGAGGAACGGGCCATCCGGGTCCTGCCGGTGCCGATGCGGGTCGAGGACGCCGAACAGGAACGCCTCGAAGCCGGCCGGGACTTCGCCCGCGAGGCCTTCGCCCCCTACCTCGGCCGCTGGCTGCCCGGCGACCGCCGGGCCGCCTACTGGGCCGACGTCGAAGTGCCGTACAAGCCCTTCTACGCCTACGAGGAGGTGCCCGCCACCGTCGCCGACCGGCCGCAGGAGGCGCGCAGCCTGCTCAACGCCTTCGAGCGGCTGGCCGAGTGGATCACCGACGGGCGGGTCCGCTCGCTGCGCCCGCTCGGCTCCGAGGCGCGCCGCCGACTGTACGGCGCCTACCTGCGCTCCGCCCGGGCGGTGCCCCGCCAGGTCTACGTCAGCTACGCGCCCGAGGACCGGATGTGGGCCGAGTGGGCGGCCGGCACCCTCACCCGCTTCGGCTACCAGACCTCCCTGCACAACGCCGCCGAACCGTACACCGGCCAGCGGCCGCCGGAGGTCGCCGGACCGCTCGACGGCCAGGGCCGGCTGCTCGCGCTGCTCTCGCCCGAGTACACCGGGCTGCCCCGGGCCGGTGAGGTCTGGCAGCTCCTTCAAGGGCGTGAACTGCCTTCCGGCACCTCGGCGTTGGTCGCCCTGCGGCTGCAGGACTCGGACGAGCCGGTGCCCCGGCCGTTCGTCGGCCAGGCGGTGCCCGACCTGGTCCGCTCCTCGGCGACCGGCGCCGAGGCCCAGCTGTACGGCGAACTCGGCCCGCCGCCCGGCAGCAACCGCCAGTTCGACTCCGACAGCGGCGAGTTCCTCGCCCCCGCCCGCTTCCCCGGCACCGCCCCGCAGGTCCAGGACGCGCCCTCGCGCAACGCCGCCTTCATCGGCCGCGGCAAACTTCTCGAACTGCTCCGCAACCGCTTCACCGGCGGCCCCGCCGCCGTCCTCAGCCAGGTGCTCTACGGCTTCGGCGGCGCCGGAAAGTCCCAGATCGCGGCCGAGTACGCGCACCGCTTCAAGTCCGCCTACGACGTCATCTGGTGGGTGCCCGCCGAGGAGCCCGCCAACATCCCGCAGAAGCTCGCCGAACTCGCCCCCCGGCTCGGCGTGCCCACCAGCGACGACGTCGCCCACACCGCCGCCGCCGTCCTGGACGCGCTGCGCCGCGGCCACCCGTACCGCCGCTGGCTGCTGGTCTTCGACAACGCCGGCACCCCCGAGGAACTGGCCCCCTGGCAGCCCGGCGGCTCCTCCGGCGGGCACGTGCTGATCACCTCGCGCAACCAGGGCTGGGCCCGGCACGCCGGCCTGGTCGAGGTCGACGTCTTCCTACGCGAGGAGAGCATCCGGCTGCTGCGCCGCTTCAACGGCGGCCTCTCCCCGGAGGACGCCGACCAGGTCGCGCACCGCCTCGGTGACCTCCCGCTCGCCGTCGGCCAGGCCGCCGTCTGGCTCCAGGAGACGTCGATGCCGATCGCCACCTACCTCGAACTGCTCGACGACGAGCTCACCGAGATGCTCGAACGCACCCGGCTGCGCCCCGCCGAGTACCCCCACTCCGCCGCCGCGACCTGGCGCATCTCGGTCGAGGAACTGCGCCGGATGAACGCCCCGGCCGCCCAGATACTGGAGCTCTGCGCCTTCTTCGGGCCCGACGCCATCCCGATGCGGCTGCTCTACAGCCGGGCCGTCACCCGCGCCCTGCGGCTGTCCCCGCGCGCGCCGCGGGACAAGCTGGCGATCGGCGAGTTCCTGCGTGCCATCAACCGGTTCGGGCTGGCCCGCACCGACCAGGGCAGCGAGACCATCACCGTCCACCGGCTGGTCCAGGCCGTGCTCCGGGACCAGGTCGAGGAGGAGCGGCAGGCCGAACTGCGCGGCGTCGTGCACGCGGCCCTGGCCACCGCCAACCCCGGCGACCCGGACATCCCCGCCAACTGGGCCGAGTACGCCGAACTCCTGCCCCACCTCTGGCCGTCCGGCGCCGTCGACAGCGGCGACGAGGACGTCCGGCAGTGGATCATCGACTCGGTCCGCTACCAGTGGAAGCGCAGCCTGCACGAGTCCGGCCGGGAACTCGCCGAACGGGCCCTGGAGCACTGGCGCGCGGACGGCTACGGCGGCGCCGGCTTCGACGTCGACAACGACGCCCAGACGCTCATGCTGCGCACCCAGCTGAGCAACATCCGCCGCTCCCAGGGGGCCCTCCAGGAGGCCTACGAGATGGACCGGGACATCCTGGAGCGGTTCACCGCGACCCTGGGCCCGGAGCACTCCCACACCCTCGCCGTCGCCAGCAGCCTCGGCGCCGACCTGCGCTTCCTCGGCCGCTACGACGAGGCCAGGGCGCTCGACCGCAGGACCCTGGACGCGGCGCGGCGCACCCTCGGTCCGGACCACCCGCGCACCCTGATGATCACCAACAACCTGGCCGTCTCCGACTACCTGGCCGGGGACCGCTACGCCGCCCTGGAGCGGCACCGCAGCAACTACCTCCAGCAGCGCGACGCCCTCGGCGCACACAGCCTCTACGCCCTCTCCTCCGCCTCCAACTACGCCCGCGACCTGCGCGAGACCGGGCGGCTGCGGGAAGCGCTGGACCTGCTGGAGGAGACCGTGCGGATCTACCAGCAGACCATCGGCGACAGCCACACCGACACCCTGCGGGCCCGCAAGAACCTCGCCGTCGCGCTGCGCCGGGCCGGGCGCTACCACGAGGCCCTGGAGATCGACGAGGACATCTACCAGCGCTACCTGGACATCAACGGCCCCGAACACCCGGACACCCTGGCGGCCGCCACCAACCTGGCCAGCGACCTCAACGCGCTCGGCGACACCGAACGGGCGATCCCGCTGGCCGAACGGGCCCTCGCGCGGTACCGCGACTACCTGGGCGAGAACCACCCGGTCACGCTGGCCGGCGCCAACAACCTCTCGGTCTACCTGCGGCTGGCCGGCCGGGCCGCGGAGGCCCGGGAGCTGTCCGGGCGCACGCTGGCGCAGTTCCGGACCGTCCTCGGCCCGGACCACCTGTACATCCCGATCGCGATGATGAACCACGCGAACGACCTGGCGCTGGCCGGCGAGATCCGGGCCGCGCTCGCCCTGGAACAGGAGGCGGAGCCGCTGATGACCAGGGCGCTCGGCCCGGACCACTACGACTCGATCGGTATCAACTCCAACCTCTCGCTGTCCCTGGCGGCGGTCGGGGAGAGCGAGCGGGCCGCCGAACTGCGGGCCGACTGCATCCGGCGGGCCCGGATCACGCTGGGGGAGGAGCACCCGACCACCGTCGCCGTGAAGGCCGGCACCAGGCTCGACTCGGACGTGGAGCCCCCGCACGTGTGACGGGCGATCAGGAGATGCCGCCGAGCGGTGCTAGGTTCACGCGCATGGTGCCGTTCCGGCAGTTCCTGCTGAAGATCCACAGCCGCTGCAACCTCGCCTGCGACTACTGCTACGTGTACGAGGGCGCCGACCAGAGCTGGCGCGACCGGCCGCGGCGGATGGAGCTCGCCACCGTCCGCCGCACCGCCCGGAGGATCGCCGAGCACGCGGCCGAACAGGGGCTCGACGAGGTCTCCGTGGTGCTGCACGGCGGCGAGCCGCTGCTCGTCGGCGCGGCCCACCTGGACGCCCTGCTCGCCGAGTTGGCCCGGATCGCCGAGGCCGGGCCGCGCGTGCGGTTCAGCCTGCAGACCAACGGGCTGCGGCTGCTGGACGAGCCCGCGCTGCTCGACGTGCTGCACCGCCACCGGGTCGGCGTGGCCGTCTCGCTGGACGGCACCCGGGCCGACCACGACCGGCACCGCCGGCTGCCCTCCGGCGCCGGCAGCTGGGAACGCACCGCGGCCGCGGTCCGGCTGCTCGGCTCCGGGCCGCACCGGGAGCTGTTCGCCGGCCTGTTGTGCGTCGTCGACCTGGCCGCCGACCCGGTCGCCACCTACGAGGCGCTGCTGGAGTTCGCCCCGCCCAGGCTCGACCTGCTGCTGCCGCACGCCACCTGGCAGAGCGGGCCGCCGGGCGTCCACCGCGGCCTCCCGACCGGGCCGCCCGGCCCCACTGACCCGGCGCCGTACGGGGAATGGCTGATCGCCGCCTTCGACCGCTGGTACGACGCGCCGCACCGGGAGACCGGGGTACGGCTGTTCGAGGAGCTGTCCGTCCTGCTGCTCGGCGGGCGGGCCGCCAGTGAGGCGGTCGGGCTGGCACCGGTCGACCTGGTGGTGGTCGAGGCGGACGGCACCGTCGAGCAGGCCGACAGCCTCAAGGCGGCCTACGACGGAGCCGCCGGGACGGGCCTGGACGTGTGGCGGCACGGCTTCGCCCGGGCGGCCGCCCACCCGGCCTTCCGGGCCCGTCAGCGGGGCCTCGCCGGGCTCGGGCCGGAGTGCGCGGCCTGCCCGCTGGTGCGGGTCTGCGGCGGCGGGCTCTACGCCCACCGCTACGCCGGGGACGGCTTCGCGCACCCCTCGGTGTACTGCGCCGACCTGGACCGGCTGATCCGGCACATCGCGGGGCGGCTGCGGGCCGGGGTGGCGGAGCTGGCCGGGGCCGGACAGCGGCGGTAGCGGGGCGGTCGGCGAGGGGCGTGCTCACCCGTCCGGGTCATGCACGGGCCCGGACCGGCTGAGTCGGCGTCGCGCGGGGAGACTGCGGGCGGACCGGGCGGGGCGCCCGGCGATCCAGGAGACCTCACGAGAGGACGGACCGGTGACGGGTACGGGCGAGGCGGTGGCGGCCGGGGTGCCGGGCGCACGCGCGAAGCAGGGGAGCGGTGCGGCCGGAAGCGGTGCGGCCGGGCTGCCGCGGCACGGCCTGGACCGGGCGACCTTCCGGGCGATCGCGGCCGCCCGGGGCGGGCCGGAGGCCGTCCGGCTGCTGCGCGCCGGCCAGTTGAGCAAGCGGGCGCTGCTGCTGCTGGCACTGCGCCGGACGGCGCCGCAGGACGAGAACTACCGGGAGGCCTACCGCGCGGTGTGCGAACTCCAGCGGGCCGACCGGGCGCGCTGGGAAGAGGTGCTGCTGCGACCGGAGTTGGACGCCTGGGCGGCGGACTGCCTGCGTGCTCTCTCGCTGGACCAGGCGGCGCCGCTGGACGGGCTGGGCGAGTTCCTGCGGGCCGGGGCCGGGCCGGCGCTCGACCTGGAGTGCGAGGGGCTGCGCTGGGCGCCGGTGATCGACCACCTCGGGCCGCGCCGGGTGGACTACGGGCGCCCTTCCACCGGTCCGCTGTCGGCCGCCGAACTGGGCCAGTGGGAGGAGCAGTTGGCGACGGCCTGGGAGATCCTGGTGCGCCGACACCGCCGGCACGCGGAGGCCGTGGCGGCCTGCGTCGCCGTGGTGGTGCCGTTGCGGCCGGCTCCCGGCGGGGAGGCGTTCAGTGCCGCGGCCCGACGGGCGTACGGGGCGGTGGCGGCCTCGCGGCCGGCCGAGCCGGTCCTGCTCGCGCTGGCTCTGGTGCACGAGTTCCTGCACGTCCAACTCGGCGCCCTGCTGGACCTCGTACCGCTCCACCTGCCCAATGGACCGGCGGTCTACCACGCGCCCTGGCGGCCCGATCGGCGCCCGGCCGGTGCGCTGCTCCAGGGGACGTACGCGCACCTGGGGGTGGCCTCGTTCTGGGCGGCCGAGGCCGCCGCCGGGGTGAGTGAACCGGCCCGCGCGGAACGGGAGTTCACCTGCTGGCGGACGCACACCCTGACGGCGGCCCGGACTCTGCTGGAGTGCGGCGAACTCACCCCGAGCGGAAGGGAGTTCACCGAGGAGCTGGCGCGTTCCGTCCGTGAGCTGGGGCCCTGAGGCGCGGTACTCCGGACGGATTCGCCCCGGCCGGGCGACGGTGCGGCGGCGCCCGGGAGCGCCCGCGGGGGCGCCGCCCGTACCCCCGGCGCGCATCCGTACGGAGGCGGGCCGAGGGGCTCGAACGCCTGCTCCGGTCAACGCGCTTCGGCGCGCGCGATGGCGAATCGCGCGACCGCTGAACGGGTGAATTCTCGGGCTTCCGCGCGCCGTGGTACGGCGTCGGCTGGTTGGGCAGACCAACTTGGGGAGGCAAGGTGCCGCGCGGAGACCGCGCGGGCACTACATTGGTCGCAACCGGGTGACCTACCCGGACTCGGCAGGTCCTAACCGCGCCTAAGGAAACGAATATGACTCCGGTAACCAGCACCAGGCCGGCCCGTAACCTCACTGACTCTCAGGAGACGCCGGAACGCCCGTCCCTCGCCGAGCTCGCCGCCCTGGGTGCGGAGGAACTCGCCGCCCGGCTGCAGCGCGCCCTCCCCGGCGCGGAATCCGGCCTCGTGCCGGTCGCGGCCTTCAACTCCTCGATCTGACCCGCGCCGGAACCCCGAAACGGACCCCAGGCCGAGCTGAACCCGCCACACCCATGACGACGCGAATTCCGGTGCCACTGACGCAATTCGTGGTCAAGATGCACAGCCGGTGCGATCTCGCCTGCGACCACTGCTACGTCTACGAGCACGCGGACAGCAGCTGGCGCTCCCGCCCCAAGGTGATCGGGGAGGGGATCCTGGCCAAGGCCGCCGAGCGGATCGGTGAGCACGCGGTCGCCCACCGGTTGTCCGCCGTCCGGGTCGTCCTGCACGGGGGAGAACCCCTGCTCGCCGGCCCGGACCGGTTGCGCCGCGCGGCCGAAGCGCTCCGGGCGGCGCTCCCGCCCGGCTGTGCCCTCGACCTGCGCATCCACACCAACGGTGTGCTGCTCAGCCGCGCGTTCTGCGAGCTGTTCGCGGAGCTGGACCTCAGGGTCGGCATCTCGCTGGACGGCGACAGGGCCGCCAACGACCGGCACCGGCGCTTCGCCGACGGGCGGAGCAGTCATCCACAGGTGCTGCGGGCGGTCGGGCTGCTGAACGAGCCCGAGTTCCGGCACCTGTTCGCCGGGCTGCTGTGCACCATCGACATCGAGAACGACCCGGTGGCCGTGTACCGGGCGCTGGTCGAACTGCGCCCCCCCGCCGTGGACTTCCTGCTTCCGCACGCGACCTGGGAGGACCCGCCGAAGCGGCTCCCGGGCGGCCCGGAGGACCCGTACGCGGACTGGCTGCTGGTCGTCCACAGGCTGTGGGAAACGGACGCGCGGCCGTTCGCCGTGCGCACCTTCGAATCCGTGCACCGGACGGTGCGCGGGCTGTCCAGCCTCACCGAGTCGCTCGGGCTGGAGCCCTCGGACCTCGCCGTGCTGGAGACGGACGGGACCTTCGAGCAGGCGGACAGCCTCAAGACCGCGTACGACGGGGCGCCCGTCACCGGCATGAACGTTTTCGCGCACAGCCTCGACGACCTCGCCCGCCACCCCGGCATCGCCGCCCGCCAGTCCGGCCTGGCCGGACTGAGCGCGACCTGCCGGGCCTGCCCGGTGGTCCGCGCCTGCGGCGGCGGACTGTACGCCCACCGCTACCGGGCCGACAATGGCTTCGACAACCCCTCCGTCTACTGCGGTGACCTCATGACGCTCATCAACGGCATTGCGGGCAGCGGAGGTTCGGCCTCCGCCCCGGCCCCCGTGCCCGCCCAGGCCTCCCGCCCGCTGCTGCCGACCGCGCTCACCCCGGCCCAACTCGACGAGCTGGCACGGGGATACGGGGGCGCCGACACCATTGCCGCCCTCGGCGCGGCCCAACTCTCCCTCACCCGGGCGATGCTGGCCGCCGCCTGGGACGCATCCGGGCAGGGCCGGGCGGCCGCCTGGGAGCTGTTGTCGGAGCTCGACGGGGCGGCGCCGGAGGCCGTGGACGCGGTGCTGACCCACCCGTACGCCCGGGCCTGGGCCGCGCGGCGGCTCGCCGGGGACCTCACGGTCGGCCTCGGCCCGATGGCGGCCCTGGCCGCCGCGGCCGCGGTGCGGGCCGGGCGCGGGGACGCCGTCACGGTGCCCGCCCGGGGCGGCCGGCTGTACCTGCCGACGCTGGGGCGGATCGCGCTGCCGGACGGCGAGGCGGTGGTCACCGGGCGCGCCGACGGCTTCGAGGTGCGGGCCGCCGACGGGATGGTGTTCACGGAACTGGACGACCCGCTGCGACGGGTCCGGCTGGCCGGCGGCTGGACGGTCGCCCTGGAGGACCTCGACCCGCTGCGCGACAGCCACGACCACCCGGTGGCCGACCGGCTGCCCGAGGCCGAACTGCTCGGCTGGACGGGCGCGTTGCGCGAGTGCTGGGAGCTGCTCGGGCGCGACCTGCCCGACTACGCGGAGGGCATCCGGGCCGGGCTGACGACGATCACCCCGCTGCGGCCCGGCCCGGCCGGACGCGACGTCAGCTCGGCGGCCCGACAGGCGTACGGCGCGGTCGGCATCGCCCGGCCCGCGACCGCGCCCACGCTGGCACTGCTGCTCGCCCACGAGTTCCAGCACGTGAAGCTCGGCGCGGTGCTGGACCTGTACGACCTGTACGACCGGGCCGACGACCGGCTGTACTTCGCCCCCTGGCGGCCCGACCCGCGCCCGCTGGAGGGCCTGCTCCAGGGCACCTACGCCCACCTCGCGGTCACCGAGTACTGGGGCACCCGGACCGCCGCGTACGACGGCCTGGCGGGGGAGGCCGCCGACCGGGCGCGGGCGCAGTTCGCGCTCTGGCGGCGGTACACCGCCGAGGCCGTCGAGCGGCTGGCCGGATCCGGGGCGCTGACCGGGCTGGGGGCCCGGTTCGCGGCCGGGATGGGGGAGAGCGTCGCGCCGTGGCTCGCCGTACCGCTGCCCGCGGCGGCGGAACGGGACGCGGAGCGGGCGCGGGAGGAGCGGAGTCGGCTCCGTTTCGTCGAGGCCTGAAACGAAGGGGTGTCGGATGATCACCACCGTTGAGCTGGCCGACCGCTTCGCCCGGCTGGGCGTGCGGCCGGGCATGGTGCTGCACGTCCAGGCGTCGCTGCGGACCCTCGGGCCGGTCCAGGGCGGGGCGGCCGGGGTGGTCGACGCCCTGCTTGAAGTCCTGGGCGCGGAAGGGACGTTGGTGGCCTTCACCAGCACCCCCGAGAACTCCTCGACCTCACGGATCCACCAGGCCGCGATCGCCGGGCTGACCCCGGCCGAGATCGCGGAGCACCGGGCCCGGATGCCGCGCTTCGACCCGGCCACCACCCCGGCCTCCCCGACCCTGGGCGCGCTCTCCGAAGCCGTCCGCACCCGGTCCGGCGCCCTGCGCAGCAGCCACCCGCAGACCTCCTGGGCGGCTCTGGGCCCCCGGGCGGAGGAGATCACCTCCCGGCACCCGCTCACCTCCCACCTCGGCCCCGACTCCCCGCTCGGCCGGCTGTACGAGCTGGACGCCCGGGTGCTGATGCTCGGCGTCGACATGGCCCGGTTCACCGCCTTCCACCTCGCCGACCTGCGCCAGCCCGACGTACGGATCCGCGAGTACGGCTGCGTCACGGCGGACGGCTGGACCAGCTTCCGGGCCCCCGACCTGGACGACCTGCACTTCGCCGACCTCGGCGCGGAGGTGCTCGCCGCGGCCGAGGGCGTCACCACCGGCCGGATCGGCGGCGCGGACTGCCGGCTCGTCCCGGTCCGGGAGGCGGTCGACCTGGCCGACGGGCTGCTCCGGGCCCGGGCCGAGGGCTGAGCCCGCTGGGGTTGAGTCCTCCGGGGTCGAGCCCTCCGGGGTTGAGCCCCTTCGCAACAGTCACGGATAGCGTTCACCCTCAGTCCATTGCAATGAATGGGCCGAGGGTCGTTGCATTCCCGGCAGAATCGTTGCAATGATTTATGGCCGTTGAGCTGCAGTGATTGGCCTGCAACGGGGTTTGGCTGTTGCCGGAGTCCAGAACGCAACGTAGCGTTTCCTTCATCAGAAAGCGGCGGGCCACCGGGCCCGCACCGCGGAGAAGAAGGAGAGCACGATGCAGAAGTTCGCCACCCCCGCCCCGGTCTCGGCCGTCCTGGACATCCCCGCCGGCCGCATCCGGCTCATCGCCGCCGACCGGGCCGACACCGTGGTCGAGGTCCGGCCCGCCGACGCCGGCAAGAGCCGCGACGTGAAGGCCGCCGAGCGGGTCGAGGTCGGCTACGCCGACGGCGTGCTGCGGGTCGAGACCCCGGAGGCCGCGAACCGCCTCCTCGGCAACTCCGGCTCCGTCGAGGTCACCGTCCAACTGCCCGCCGGCTCCCGGGTCGACGCGACGGCCGCGCTGGCCGAGTTCCGGGGTGTCGGCCGCCTCGGCGACGTCGCCATCGAGGCCGCGCAGGGCACCGTCAAGCTCGACGAGACCGCCGGCGCCCGCCTCGACCTCCAGGCCGGGGACATCGCGGTCGGCCGGCTCGGCGGCCCCGCCGAGATCCGCACCCGCAAGGGCGACCTGCGGATCACCGAGGCCGTGCAGGGCGCCGTCACCCTGCGCACCGAGTGCGGGCAGATCGAGGTCGGCGCCGCCCGCGGGGTCTCCGCCGCCCTCGACGCGGGCACCGCCCACGGCCGGATCCGCAACGCGCTGCGGAACGCCGACGGCACTCCCGGCCTCACCATCCACGCCACCACCGCCTACGGCGACATCACCGCCCGCAGCCTCTGATCCGCCGATCCGCACTCCTACCGGAAGCAGGAACCACCATGAGCAGCACCATCGAGCAGGACCGCCCCGAACTCCAGAAGGCCGCCCAGGACTTCGTCGACGCCGGCTTCGCGGGCGTCCAGCTGCGGGTCCGCGACGAACGCGGCGAGTGGACCGGCAGCGCCGGGGTGCACGAACTCGGCGGGAGCGCGAAGCCCGCCACGGACGGGCAGTTCTGGATCGGCAGCACCACCAAGACCTTCGTCGCCGCCCTGGTGCTGCACCTGGTCGCCGACGGCCTGATCGAACTGGACGCCCCCGTCGCCGAGCACCTGCCCCGCTTCGGCGGCCTCGACGGGCGGATCACCGTACGGATGCTGCTCCAGCACACCAGCGGCGTCCACAACTGCACCGGCGAGCTGGACGAGAAGGGGGAGTTCGTGCCCGGGCTGCCGTCCATCGGCAAGGCGTGGGTCGACAACCGCTTCCACGACTACCGGCCCGACGAGCTGGTCGAGTTCGCGCTGACGAAGCCGGCCCGGTTCGAACCGGGCGCGGACCAGAGCTACTCCAACACCAACTACACGCTGGCCGTGCTGCTGGTCGAGGCGCTCACCGGGCACTCGTACGCCGAGGAGATGCAGCGGCGGATCCTGCGGCCGCTCGGCCTGGGCGACACCCTGGTGCCGGGCAGCCTCTCCGAGCTCCCCGGCCCGCACGCCCACGGCTACTACCGCTACCAGGACGGCGAGGAGTGGAAGGTGGTCGACGTCTCCCGGCAGAACCTCTCGCTGCTGTGCGGCTCCGGGGACATGATCTCCACCACCCGCGACCTCCAGGTGTTCTTCGCCGCCCTGCTCGGCGGTCGGCTCCTGCCGGGCGAACTGCTGGAGCAGATGCGGACCCCGCACGGGATGCTCGGTTACGGACTCGGCCTGTTCGTCCAGGAGTTGGGGCCGGAGAACGGCGACGTCACCATCGTCCACCACAACGGCGGCGCCCCCGGCGGCTACGGCGCCCTGATGATCGCCACCCCGGACGGCGCCAGGGTGCTCACCGCCGGCCTCACCACCGGCGACTCCGATGCCGACCCGGCCCAGACCTTCCCGCCCGCCCTGGACCGGCTGATCAAGGCGGTCTTCTGCTGAGCCGGCCGCGGTCGCCCGTCCAGGTTCGCTACCGGCGAGGAGGTGTGATCGGGAGGCTTGACCTCAAGCCGACTTCACCTCCTAGCGTCGGTCCTGCCGAAGTGACCGACAGCAAGGGGAGGGGCCCGGCCGTGGAGTACTCGCACAGCGATGCCGAATTGATCAAGCAGCCCATCGGCTACTGGAGTTGGGCCGCGTACAAGGCCGTGGTCAGCCGCACCCGCGGCGCTCTGGCCGAGCTCGGCACCACCCAGCCGCAGTGGTGGGTGCTCGCCCAGCTCGCCCGGGCCGAGGGGCCGAGGACCCGCGAGGACGTCTCCGCCGTGCTGCGTGACTACCTCGACACCGGGCGGGACGCTCTCGACGCCGAGATCGATGCGACGGTCGAGCGCGGCTGGGTCGCCGAGTCGGCCGGAGGCCCGCTGGTACTGACCTCCGAAGGCCGGGAGTTCTTCGACCGGGCCGCCGCCCTCCAGGGCGAGCTGTGGGCCGAGCGCCATGCGGGCATCTCCGACGAGGAGTACCTGACCACGCTGAAAGTCCTGCAGCGGTTCGTCCACAACACCGGCGGGCAGGCCTGGCACCAGTGAGCACCCGGAGCCCGGCTGTCCGACCCCGATCCTAGGATCGGCGCCATGCCCGATGCCTTCACCGTCCTGTGGACCCACGACACCTGCCGTTTCCTCCGTAGGGAGGGCCGAGTGGGTGAACGGCCGCCCGTCGCCTACAGCGGGGTGCACCAGTCGCTGCCTGCCTGGTCGACGGCCAAAACCGGGGACGAGGTGTACGCGCTGCACGTCAGTCGGTGCGAGGTGTTCGTGGTGAGCCGGATGCGGATCGTGGACCGGGAGCGCGGCGAGTGCTGCGGCACTGCCCCAGCGACCTGGCAGGACCCGGCTTTCCCGGGGCACGATGCCTGGTGGATGCTCGGCGCGGGCGGCTGCGGTGCGGAGGCCGTCCACGTGGACGGGACGCCCGTGCGCTTCGACCAGCGGATACCGGGCGAGCTGCTGGGACAACTCACCTGGCGCAACCAGCGGGGAAAGGTGCGGGGGTTGAAGTACCTGGTGGACGGCCGCCTCGAACGCTCCGTCAGCCTCCAGGGCTTCTACCGACTGACCCCCGAGTCGGCCGACGAGCTCGCGCGGCTCGTCGGCCCGTGACCCGGCCCGTGACTCGGCCCGTGACCCGTTCGGGGTGCGGCCAGGGTGCGGTCAGTGGCGCTGCTGCCACTGGGCGCGGGTGAGCTCGTACTCGACCTCGCCGTGTTCGGAGCCGGGGATCGCGTCGGGCCAGTCGGCGGTGAAGTTCCGCAGGAACGTCAGGCCGGACTTCTCCATCACGCGCCGGGAGCGGGAGTTGACCGCCATGGTGTTCGCGGTGACCCGCTCCACCCCGAGCTCGGTGAAGCCCTTGTCGATCAGCGCCCGCGAACCCTCGGTGGCGTAACCCTTGCCCCAGGAGGCCTGGTTGAGCCGGTAGCCGAGCTCGACGACGGCGGGGTCGTGGTCGTCGAGGGGGCGGAACTCGAACCAGCCGAGGAAGGTCCCGGTGGCCTTCTCCTCGGCGGCCCAGAAGCCGCGGGTGCCGGTGCACGGGTGGTCGTGGAGGAGGCGGGGGAGGACCTTCGCCTCGACCGTCTGCCGGCTGGTCGGCGCACCGCCGTTGATGAAACGCATGACCTCGGGGTCGTTGTCCAGCGCGAGGAGCTGGTCGGCGTCGGCTTCGGTGAACGGACGCAGGACGAGTCGCTCGGTCTCAAGGAAGACATGCATGGCGTGATCCTGTCTGCGCGCGAACGGGTGTGCCACCGGATATCCGGCGGCGCACCCGGCGGCGCAGGAAGTCGGACGGGCCGACTTCCTGCGCGGATTCGGAGCCTGGAGTCTGGAGCCTGGAGCGAGGAACGCGTCGGTCCGCTGGGCGAGCGCCGTCAACCGGTGACCGGCTCCAGGCGGAGGCGTTGGTGGGGCCAGGGCGGCGCCTGCTCCGCCCGGCCGAACCAGACCCGGACGTCCTCGCCGGTGCGGACGGGGAGGGCGGGGAAGTCGGCGGAGGCGGGGCCGGGGCCGGGGTGGCAGACGGTGGCGTGCACCTCGCGGGCGCCCGGCGGCTCGGCGTGCCGCCGGGGGAGGGCGGCTGGACGCGGGCCCGGGTGCCGATCGAGTCGGTGGACCACGCTCACGGGGAGTTCCTGCGGCTGGGCGCCGAGATCGAGGTGCTGGAACCGGCCGAACTCCGCGAGCGGATCGCGGCGACGGTACGGGCGCTGGCCACCCGCTACGGGAGCACGGCGGAGGAGGGGTGAGGGCTCAGAGGCCGACGAAGTGGTCGAACTCGCCGTCCTTGGCGCCCAGGATCCAGGCGTTGAGCTTGACCCGGGTGGTGGTGACGACCAGGTCGGGGTGGTCGGACTCGCGGATGTAGACGAGGTCCCCGGCGGAGGCGATCTCCAGGTAGTTGGCCTCACCGACGCTGAAGCTCGACCGCTGCCAGTTGAGCTGGTCCATGAGTGCTCCTCCTGATCGTTCACAACAGCCGCAACGAGGGTACTGCTCCACGCAAGAGGGCAGCGACATCGTTTCGGTCATGTCAATTCGTACGGGTCGCTGTGCTATTCCATTGGGGTGTCAGTCGTTCCTACACTGAGACCCCGCCGCACGGGGGCTGCGGGAGCCAGGTTGCCGACGGGCCCGGGGGAGGCACGTGTGACTGACCGGGGCTGGGACGAGGACGAGACCCGGCCGTACTTCTTCCTCTCCTACGCGCACACGCCGAAGTCCGGCGCGCGGGGCGCCGGCGACCCGAACCACTGGGTGCGCCAGCTGTACCGGGACCTCTGCGAGGCGGTGCTCCAGCTCACCACCGTCCCGGCCGGGGTGCCGGTCGGCTTCATGGACGAGTCCATGCACCAGGGCGAGTTGTGGGCCGAACGGCTGTCCGAGGAACTGGCGACCTGCCGGGTGTTCGTACCGCTGTACTCCCCCCGTTACTTCAACAGCGTGCCGTGCGGCCAGGAGTGGCACGCCTTCACCCGCCGACCGGTCTACCCGGCGACCATGGACGTGGAGCGCACCAGCGGCATCGTCCCGGTGCTCTGGGCGCCGATGAGCCGTTACCGGCTGCCCAAGGTGGCCAGCGAACTCCAGTTCAACCACGCGGGGTTCGGGCCCGACTACGCCACCGAGGGCCTGTACGCGCTGATGAAGCTCAGCTACTTCCGCGCCGCCTACGAACTGGCCGTGCACCGGCTGGCGGCGCGGATCGTGCAGGTGGCGGAGGAGACGGTGATCCCGGTCGGGCGGCGGCTGGAGTTCAACGGGCTGCCCAGCGCCTTCAACGTGTCCGCCCCGACCAAGCAGCTGCGGATCTCGGTACTCACCTACCACCAGGGCGAGTTGCCGCAGGACCGCAACCCCGACTTCTACGGTGCCCGGCGCACCGACTGGCACCCGTACCGGCCGGCCGGCTCCCCCATCGCGCAGCACGCCGTACGGCTGGCGCGGCAGTTGGGCTTCCAGCCGACCGTGCACGAGTTCGACGACGAGGTGGAGTCCATCATCGAGGGCAACGCCGAGGCCCCCGGACTGCTGCTGCTGGACCGGTGGGCGCTGCGCGACCCGCGCCGCCGGGAGCTGGTCCGCCGCTTCGACCGCTCCGACGCCACTTGGGTCAGTGTCCTCGAACCGTGGAACACCGAGGACCGGGAGTGCCTCGAACGGGACGGCGAGTTCAGTGGACTGAGCGACCAGACGCTGCGCAAGACCCGGCGGGCCGGGCGCCCGAGCTTCCTCGGCGTGACCGGCCCGACCGGGCTGAACAGCCTGGAGGACTTCGACGACGCGCTGCCCCGCGCCGCGATGAAGGCCAAGTACGCCTTCGAGAGCCGGACCAGG
The DNA here is from genome assembly GCF_055569135.1 of Kitasatospora sp. NPDC029367. Taxonomy (NCBI): domain Bacteria; kingdom Bacillati; phylum Actinomycetota; class Actinomycetes; order Kitasatosporales; family Streptomycetaceae; genus Kitasatospora; species Kitasatospora sp. NPDC029367. The sequence goes on along the minus strand of NZ_JBVHYH010000044.1, from coordinate 47,109 downwards.
GCCGAACCGGAGGAGCCCCCGGCACCCCGGCCGAGCCTGCGCGAGGCCTTCCGCCGCGGCCCCGGGGCGTACGGGCCGGACGGCTTCGGCGGGCACCGCACCGAACCCTTCGGGCCGGACCCCTTCGACCGCGACCACGACCCCGACCGGGAGGACCGGGAGGACCGGGACGCCCGGGACGACCGGGACGAGCGCGATCACCGTGCCGCCCCCGAGGAACGCACCGTCCGGCTCTCCCGTGCGGACTACGCCGCCCCCGAGGAACGCACCGTCCGGCTCTCCCGCGAGGACTACGGCGCCCCCAACGACCGTACCGACCGCACCATCCGCACCGCCCGTGACGACCGCACCGCCCGTGACAACGATCGCCCCTACCGCAACGACCGTGACGACGGCGATGACCCCGATGCTGGGATGGCGCCCTTGGGAGGACCGCACCGATGAGCGACAACACCACCAGGAACCTGCGCCTCGGCGCCGCCGAACTGGCCGCCGCCCGCGAGGCCGCCCGGCAGGCCGCCGAACAGGACCGCCAGGGCCGGATCATCACCTTCTACTCGTACAAGGGCGGCACCGGCCGCACCATGGCCCTCGCCAACACCGCCTGGATCCTGGCCGCCAACGGCTTCCGGGTGCTCACTGTCGACTGGGACCTGGAGGCGCCCGGCCTCGCCAAGTTCTTCCACCCGTTCCTGGACCCGGCCTCGCTGGCCGGCACCACCGGGATGATGGACCTGATCGCCGAGTACCGCGAGGAGGCGCTGCGCCCGGTCGAGCACGCCGAGGGCTGGCACCTGGACTTCGCCCGGGTGCACCCGCACGCCCTCTCGCTCTCCTGGCCGCACTTCCCGGCCGGCGGCAGCCTGGACTTCCTCTCCGCCGGCCAGTTCAACCGGGACTACTCCGAGGCCGTCACCCACCTCGACTGGGACATCTTCTACGACCGCTTCGACGGCGGGCAGTTCTTCGACGCGCTCAAGGCCGACATGGCCAAGCGCTACGACTACGTGCTGATCGACTCCCGCACCGGCCTGTCCGACATCGCCGAGATCTGCACCGTGCAGATGCCCGACGACCTGGTGGTCTGCTTCACCCTCAGCGACCAGTCCATCGACGGCGCCTCCCGGATCGCCCAGCACATCCACGACCGCTACCGCGACCGCGGCATCCGCATCCTGCCCGTCCCGATGCGCATCGACGAGGGCGAGAAGGAGAAGGCCGACGCCGGCCGCGCCCTGGCCCGGGTGCGCTTCGACGGCCTGCCCGCCGGCTTCGGCGGCGAGGAACTCGCCGGCTACTGGGGCTCGGTGGAGATCCCGTACCGGCCGTTCTACGCCTACGAGGAGATCCTCGCCACCTTCGGCGACCAGACCGGCACCCCCACCTCGATGCTGGCCGCCTGCGAGCGCCTCACCTCGATGATCACCGAGGGCCGGGTCACCGGACTGCCGCCGATGGACGAGGAGGTGCGGCTGCGCTACGTGGACGCCTTCACCCGCCGCCGCCCGTCCGTGCCCGCCGACCTCTACCTGTCCTACGTGCCCGAGGACCGGATGTGGGCGGACTGGATCGAGTCCGTGCTGACCAGGGCCGGCTTCCGGGTGCTGCCGCGCGACCTCAGCGCCGGCACCGACCCGCGCGAGGAGACCGAGCGCGGCATCGACTCCGCCTACCGCACGGTCGCCGTCCTCTCGCCCGCCTACCAGCGCTCCCCGCAGGCCCGGGCGCTGTGGGAGTCGGTGGTCAACTCCGACCCCTCCGGCACCCGGCGCCAGCTGCTGCCGGTGCGCGTCGGCGACGTCCGGCTCACCGCGCCGTTCAGCAACCGCAACCCGGTCGACCTGGTCGGCCGCGACGAGAACCAGTCCATCCAGAGCCTGCTGCGCGCCCTCGGCCGCGGCGACGCCGTGCTCGGCGACGCCCCCGCCGGCGGCCCGCGCTTCCCCGGCAGCAAGCCCTCGGTGTGGGACGTCCCGCCGCGCAACCCCTCCTTCACCGGCCGCGCCGCCGTCCTGGAACAGCTGCGCAACCAGCTGCGCGGCGGCATGGCGGCCGTCCTGCCCACCCCGCAGACCCTGTACGGGCTCGGCGGCGTCGGCAAGACCCAGGTCGCGCTGGAGTACGCCCACCGGTTCATGTCCGACTACGACCTGGTCTGGTGGATCGACGCCGAGCAGACCGAACTGGTCGCCCCGGCCCTCGCCGAACTCGCCCGCCGCCTCGGCCTGCGGGTCGGCGACTCGGTCACCGAGGCCGCCGAGGCCGCCCGGGAGGCGCTGCGCCGCGGCGTGCCCACCTCCCGCTGGCTGCTGATCTTCGACAACGCCGACGAGCCCTCCGAGATCCGCCGGTTCTTCCCCGGCGGCTCCGGCCACATCCTGGTCACCTCCCGCAACCAGGCCTGGACCGGCCACGCCGAGGCGCTGGAGGTCGACGTCTTCACCCGCGGCGAGAGCGTCGAGCACCTGTGCCGGCGCGCCCGCAGCCTCTCCCGCGCGGATGCGGACCGGGTCGCCGAGGCCGTCGGCGACCTGCCGCTGGCCGTCGAGGTGGCCGCCGCCTGGCTGGACACCACCGGCACCCCGGTGGAGACCTACGTCGCCCAGCTGCACGCCGAGGCCGCCCGCGCCCTCGCCGTCGACCACCCCACCGACTACCCCACCCCGGTCGCCGCGACCTGGAACGTCTCGATCGGCCGGCTGCGCCAGCAGTCCCCGGCGGCCGTCCGGCTGCTCCAGCTGTGCGCCTTCTTCGCGCCCGAGCCGATCTCGATGAACCTCTTCTACAGCGACCAGATGATCCGGGCGCTGGTGAAGTACGACGCCGACCTCAGCGACAAGTTCATGCTCGGCAAGGTCATCCAGGCGATCGGCCGGTACGCGCTGGCCAAGGTCGACGCCGGCAGCAACAGCTTCCAGGTGCACCGGCTCGTCCAGGCGGTGATCCGGGCCGGGATGACCGACGACGAGCAGGAGATCGCCGTCCACGAGGTGCACCGCATCCTCACCGGCGCCCGGCCCGTCCTCGGCGACACCGACGACCCGGCCAACTGGCCCGCCTTCGACGAGATCTGGCCGCACCTGTCGCCCTCCAAGGCGCACAACTGCGACGAGGCCGACACCCGCCAGCTGCTCATCGACCGGGTCCGCTACCTGTGGAAGCGCGGCGAACTCGACCGCGCCCGCGACCTCGGCCACGCCCTCGACGCCGAGTGGACCAGCAAGCTCGGCGAGGACGACCGGCAGACCCTGCTGCTGCGCTTCCAGCTCGCCAACGTGCTGCGCTCCCAGGGCAACTACGCCGAGGCACTGGCCCTGGACGAGGCCACCCTGGAGCGCCAGCGGGTGCTGCTCGGCGAACACCACCCGTACACCCTGATGACGGCCGGCTCGCTCGGCGCCGACCGGCGGGCGCTCGGCCGCTTCCAGGCCGCGCTCGACCTCGACCAGGAGATCCTGGAGCAGTTCCGCGAACTGTTCGGCGACGACAACCCGCGCACCCTGTCGATGGCCAACAACCTGGCCATCGACTACCGGCTGGTCGGCAACAGCGAGGCCGCCCGCGAACTCGACCAGGAGACCCTCGACCGGCGCACCGCCGTCCTCGGCCCCAAGCACCCCTACACCCTGTCCACCAAGTCCAACCTGGCCCGCGACCTGCGCGAACTCGGCGACTACCGCGGCTCGGTGGACCTCCTCCAGGAGGTCACCGCCGACCTCGGCGACGTCCTCGACCCGGACCTCCCGGAGAACCTGCGCAACGCCAAGTCGCTGGCCGTCTCGCTGCGCCGGATCGGCCAGCTCGCCGAGGCCCGCCGGATCACCAAGGAGACCTACGAGCGCTACCTGGAGCGCTACGGCGCCGACGCCCCCGACGCGCTCGCCTGCGCGCTCAACCTGGCCGCCGACCACAGCGCCTCCGGCGACAAGGAGGCCGCCCGCGACCTCTGCGCCACCGTCTTCGAGGGCCACCGGCGGCTGTTCGGCGACGAGCACCCGTTCACCCTGGCCTGCGCCAACAACCTGGGCATCTACCTGCGCGGCAGCGGCGACGTCCAGGGCGCCATCGAGCGCGGGCGGCTCACCGTCGACGGACTGACCCGCTCGGTCGGGGCGGAGCACCCGTACACCCTCAACGCGGTGATCAACCTGGCCAACGCCTACGGCGACGACGGGCAGACCGACCTCGCCGAACAGCTCGGCCGGGCCGCCTACGCGGGACTGTGCGCGCGCTACACGCCGCAGCACCCGGACGCGGTCGCCTGCGAGGCCAACCTGGCGATCACCCTGCGCTCGGCCGGCCGGCACACCCAGGCCGCCGAACTGCGCGCCCGGGCGATCTCCGAGCTGATCCGGCAGTTCGGCGAGGAGCACCCCAACACCGTCTCCGCGCGCGGCTGGAAGCGGATCAACCGCGACCTGGAGCCGCAGCCGGTGTGACCGGGGGAGGGGCGGGGTACGCTGCCGAGCCATGAGTACCCTGCCCCCCGTCCTGGTCACCCGGCACCCGGCGCCCGGCGTCCTGGAACGGCTCACCGACCGGTACGCCGTCACCGTGCGCGAGACCGACGAGGAGCTGGACCGGGCCGAACTGCTCGCCGCCGTCCGCGGCCGCCGGGCCGTGCTCACCACCCTGAACAACCGGGTGGACGCCGAGTTCCTGGACGCCGCCGGCCCCCAGCTGGAGATCGTCGCCAACCACGCCGTCGGCTACCACAACATCGACCTGGCGGCCTGCGCCGAACGCGGCGTCATCGTCACCAACACCCCCGGCGTGCTCACCAACGCCACCGCCGAGACCGCCTGGGCGCTGCTGCTGGCCGCCGTCCGCCGGCTCGGCGAGGGCGAGCGGCTGCTGCGCTCCGGCACGCCCTGGACCTGGAGCCCGAACTTCCTGCTCGGCCTGGAACTGGCCGGCACCCCGCTCGGCGTGCTCGGGATGGGCCGGATCGGGCAGTCGGTGGCCCGCCGGGCCGCCGCCTTCGACATGCCGGTCAGCTACCACAACCGCCGCGCCCTGCCGCCCGAGCAGGCCCACGGCGCCGAGTGGAAGCCGCTGGAGGAACTGCTCGCCACCTCCACCGTGCTGGTCGTCACCTGCCCGTGCACCGAGGAGACCCGGCACCTGCTGGACGCCCGCCGGCTGGCCCTGCTGCCGCCCGGGGCGGTGGTGGTCAGCATGACCGCCGGCGTGGTGGACGAGGAGGCGCTGGCCGCCGCCCTGGAGTCCGGCGCGCTGTTCGCCGCCGCCGTGGACAACTTCGAGCACGAGCCGGAGGTCCCGTCCGCGCTGCTCGCCCAGGAGCGCGCGGTGCTGGTCCCGCACCTGGGCAGCGCCACCGTGCGGACCCGGCAGGCGATGGGCGGCCTGGCGGTGGACAACATCCTTGCGGTGCTGGGCGGTTCCGAGCCGCTGACCCCGGTCAAGGCCTGACCGGCCGGGCGTCCGGAGCCGCTACCCGGTTCGTTCGGCGACGCTACCGGTTCGTTCGGAGCCGCTACCGGCTTGTTCGGAGCCGCTACCCGGCCGCCCAGGCCAGCGCCGTGGTCATCACCCGGAACGCCCCGAAGTGCGCCGCGCCGGGCTCCAGGAAGAGCTCGGCGCCCGGGATGTGGTCGGCCAGCCAGCGCGAGTGGTCCACCGGCGAGAACTGGTCGTCCGCGCCGTGCCACAGCCAGGTCGGCACCCCGATCGACCCGACGTCGAAGCCCCAGTCGGCGGTGAAGGCCAGCACGTCGTCGATCCAGCCGTCCGCGCCGTGCCGGAACGCCTCCCGGTAGTTGCTCTGCAGCATCCGCCGCAGCCCGCTGTCCGCCACCACCTCCCGGTCGGCGGGGGAGAGTTCGGTGCGCAGCCCGTTCAGCAGCCGGACCGGGTCGTCCTTGATCTGCCGGGAGCGGAACTCCATCGCGTCGGCGATCCGGCCGTGCCCGCGTTCCGCCTCCCGGTAGGCCCGGACGTTGGACGGGGTCATCCCCGCGTACCAGTCCAGGCCGGTCGCGTTCCGCGGCGCCAGCCCCACCAGCACCGCCACCCGGCTGACCCGCCCCGGCAGCATCGCCGCGCAGGCGAGCGCGTGCGGGCCGCCGCCGGAGCGGCCCAGCACCGCGAAGTCGCCCAGCCCCAACTCGTCGGCGATGGTGCGCACGTCGGCCGCCGCGTGCGACACCCGGCGGCCGAACAGCCGGGTCGAGTCGCCGTAGCCCGGCCGGTCGTAGGAGATCAGCCGCACCCCCAGCCGGTACAGCACGGTGCTGCGCGGATGCGGTCCGACCCGGCTGCCCGGCATGCCGTGCAGCAGGAACACCGGACGGCCGCGCGGGTCGCCGAGGGACTCCACGGCGAGGGCGCGACCGTCCGCCGCTTTGACCATCCGTAACGCCACGCGTTCCTCCTCAGTGCTCCCGGTCGGTGGTGGTGCGCACCTCCCGGCGGGCCTGCCAGGTGGTGTGCTCGCGGGACACCGCGTCCTCGGCGTCCCGGGCCAGCCGGGCCCAGATCTCCTCGGCGTCCATCGACTCCAGGTCCAGCCGGGCGAGTTGCAGGCGGATCAGCTCCAGCTCCTCGGCGGCCAGCCCGTACGCGGCGGCCAGCGGGCGGTACTGGCGCAGCTGCGCCCAGGCGGTGACCGAGGCGGCCACCGCCGACACCGTGCCCAGCGCGTCGTAGGTGAAGGCGCCGAGCGCCCGCAGCACCGCCAGCGCCAGGCCCAGCGCCGGCAGCAGCACCCCCAGCACGCCGGTCCAGTAGCCGGCGCGGGCGCAGTAGCGGGCCTTCTCGCGGTACCAGTCGTGCTGCACCCGGATCCGCTCGTTCAGGTACACCTCGCGGCGCACCGCCAGCGGCTGCCCGCGCAGGTCGCGCATGGCCGGGGTGATGTCCACCCCGGTCGCCGGCACCGCCACCGGGCCGTCCCGGAACGCGGCCAGCACCCGGGCGAGTTGGAAGCGGTACAGGCCCTCGGCGTCCGGCAGGCTGTGCGGCGGCGGCTGGTAGGCGTCCGCCCGGACGGCGAACTTCCAGGCCAGCGTCTTCACCGACTCGGCGGCCGCCCGGCCCTCGTACCAGAGGCCCTGCGGGTTCTGCCGGCCGATCACCACGGCCAGTGCCATCGCGCCCAGGTAGGCCGCGGCGGCCGGCCAGGCCCAGGGCTCGCCGTCGGCCGAGCCGGTCGCGGCCGCGACCAGCAGCAGGAGCAGCTCCCAGGCGCAGAGCAGCACCGAACGGCGCTGGCCGCGCAGCGAGGCCGCGTCGGCGGCCCAGAAGAACTCGGGCAGCAGCTCCCGCTCGCGCACCCACCCGGTCCGTCCCGCACCAGACGCCATGCTCGGCCCCCACCCGTCGCTCCGGTCCCTCCGCTCTCCTGCCCCGGGCGGGTCGCCGGTACGCCTGGCCGTGGCCGGGGCGCCGCGCAATGGCCGGGAAGGCCCGGTGGATTGTCCGGTACGCCCCGTGGTCGGACGGTCGCGGGCCGTCAGCAAGGCGTCGCCGGTAGGAGTGGTCGCCAGTGGCTGTGGTCGCCAGTAGCTGCGGTCGTCGGTGGGTGTGGCCGTCGGTGGGTGCGGTCGTCAGTAGGTGTAGAGGATGCGCTCGGCGTTGTCGGCCATCTGCTTGGCGTTCCACTCGGTGCCCCCCGGGACGTTGCCGGAGCGGAACAGCGGCGGCGCGGCGGCGTCCCCGGCGGCCGCCCGGTCGGCCAGCCGGCCGACCGCGGAGGCGACCACGGCCTGCATCAGCGCGCTGGTGACGATGGTGGAGACCGGGCCGAAGGAGGTCTCGGCGCCCGGGTGGGTCAGCTCGCCGTCGCCCACCGCGACCTTGCTGTCCAGCACCACGTCGCAGTGGTCCTTGAGGTACGTGCCGGAGGGGTGCGCCGAGGGCACCTCGTCGGGGTAGGCCAGCGAGGTCACCCCGATCACCTTGAGGCCGCGGTCCCGGGCGTACCGGGCCAGCTCGACCGGCATCACCTGGCGGCCGGAGAGCGAGATCAGGAACAGCAGGTCCCCGCTGGTCGCCGGAGTCAGGTCCAGGGTCGAGGTGGCCAGCCCGGACACCCGCTCCAGCGCGCTGGCCAGTGGTGCGGGCATCATCGTCACCCCGGCCATCCCGGGCACGTTCAGCAGGTTCATCGGGACCAGCCCGCCGGCCCGGTAGACCACGTCCTGGGCCGGCAGCGAGGAGTGCCCGGCGCCGAAGGTGAACACCCGGCGGCCCTCGGTGATCGCCTCGGCCAGCAGGGCGGCCGCCGCCTCGATGGTGTCGGACTCCTCCGCGCGGACCCGGTTCAGGTGGGCGATCGCGGCGTCGAAGTACCGGCCGACCAGGTCGTTCATCGGTTGCCTTCGCTCTCTGCCGGTGGGGGCGCCGGCCGGGTGGGGCGGCCTGGATGGCCCGGACCGCCAGTGGAGAAAGCTACGGCGAGCACGGTCGCGCCCCGGCGGCACCGCTGTCAACAGGAACGAAAAGCAGTCCCGGAAACCCCGGGGCGGGCCCGGTTGTCGGTGCGGTACGTCAGAATTGGCGGTGAGGACACCGAAGAACGGAGCCAGCGGCGATGTCTGGGCTGATCGACACCACTGAGATGTACCTTCGCACCATCCTGGAACTGGAGGAAGAGGGCATCGTCCCGATGCGGGCCCGGATCGCGGAGCGCCTGGAGCAGAGCGGCCCCACGGTCAGCCAGACGGTCGGCCGGATGGAGCGCGACGGGCTGCTCCAGGTCGCCGGGGACCGCCACCTCGAACTGACCGAGGAGGGCCGCCGGCTTGCGGTGCGCGTCATGCGCAAGCACCGCATCGCCGAGTGCCTGCTGGTCGACGTGATCGGCCTGGAGTGGGAGCAGGTGCACGAGGAGGCCTGCCGCTGGGAGCACGTGATGAGCGAGACGGTCGAGCGCAAGGTGCTCGCCATGCTCGGCCACCCGACCCAGTCCCCGTACGGCAACCCGATCCCGGGGCTGGACGAGCTGGGCGACACCAAGGCCGAGGGCGAGGGCTTCGACGCCGCGCTCGTCCCGCTGGACGCCGTCAAGCCGGGCGAGGCCGGGGCGGACGTGGTGGTCCGCCGGATCGGCGAGCCGATCCAGACCGACAGCGAGCTGATGAGCACCCTGCGCCGGGCCGGCGTCCGGCCGGGCTCCACGATCAAGGTGACCGTCGGCACCGGCGCCGGCGGCGTGCTGGTCGGCACCGGGGACAACGCGGCGGAGCTGGGCAAGGACATCGCCCAGCACGTCTTCGTCGCCCAGGCCTGACCTCGCGCCCGCCCGGGCCCGGTCACCCCGCTCCGTACGGCGGTCCGGAGGCTCCGCGTGACGGCCTGGGAGCTCCGGGTGACGGTCGGGGCCCGCTGCTCCCCGTGCAGCGGGCCCTTCCCGTCCCTCCCCGGCTCCCTCCCTGTCCCCTCCGGCCCCTCCCGTTCCCTCCCGCCCCTCCACCGCCTCGCCCGGCTTCCCCGTCCGAGCGACCCTTCCGGCGACCCCACACACCGCAATTCCTCCCCTCGGCCGATCATGGCAATCCTTGAGCGCTGTCACTCGTACGAGGGGCTTTCCCGGTTGACCAGCGGGTAGACCGAGGCCTTATCCGCACATGCGTGTGACGGGCCCCGCCTCCGGTGGGAGACAAGGCCCGTCACTCGCGCGCGTTGTGTCGCGCGGTGCACGCCCTCACCCGATCGGCGCAGGGCGGCAGGCTTTCGGCCGTTCAGACGCCCGCCGGCTGGGCGGCCTGGAGCGGCTGGGCGGGCGCCTCGCGGCCGCAGGCGTAGGCGAGCGGGCTGATCAGCTCGGCGGCGTCCGGCAGCCAGCGGTTGGACTCGGAGGGGGAGCGGGCCCACTGGGCGTAGCCGGTGGAGCCGATCCGCGAGGGCGGGGCGACCGTCCAGTCCCCCTCGCCGCGGGCGACCAGGTCCAGCCGCCCGGGCGGCCAGCCGAGCTTGCGGAGCATCTCCGGCAGCTTGGCCGCGACCCCGGGCAGCACCAGGAAGTGCAGCCGCCGCCCGAGCCGGCCGGGCGAGCTGGGCAGCACCACGACCGGGCCGAGCTGGAGGTCCATCCGCTCCATCCGGGCCAGCGCCAGGCACCCGGCGGTCTCCGGCACGTCCAGGACGTCGAAGGACCGGCCGGTGGGCAGCAGGATCGAGGCCTTGGGCCGTTCGGTCCACCAGCGCCGCACCGCACCCGGCCCGGCGCTCGCCTTGCGGGCCCAGTCCGCGTCCAGCGGGTGGGCGCCCGGCTGGGTGCAGCGCTGGTCGCCGCAGGAGCAGTGGGAGGGTCCGTCGCCGTCGATCAGCCAGGCGCCCGGGGCCACCTCCCAGTGGCGGTTCTCGGCGTAGTTGACGGCTTCGATCAGCAGCGGGGGCAGGCCGGCGTTCTTGTCCTGGCCGGGGGCGTCGGGGATGTCTTCCACGGGCTGCTCAACTACCGTGCGTGAGGCTGGTTACGGCCCGAGGGGCCCCGGTCGGCCGCATCCCGGCAATGTCACCCGAACCGGTGACTCAAGCGAGTTGGGGCGGGCGGAGGCAGGCGCAGCGGGGGCGCACGGAAGCATTCCCCAGGGCGCGTGGGGGGTGCGGTTCGTCACCGTGGGTATCCCGCTGGCGTTGCTGATCGCTAACCTGGTGTCAGATTCCTTGGACGGTCGGACAGTCGGCAACAGATCAGCACATCGTCGCCCGCCGGCCGGGACCGGAGGGTGTGGGGAGGCGAAGCCCAATGGCCGCGAGACCACTCGTCGCACGACAGCCCAACGAGCGCCTGCAGCAACTGATCCAGGAGGCCAGTTGCTCCAACGCCGGCCTGGCCCGCAGGGTCAACCTGTGCGGCGCGGAGCACGGACTGGACCTGCGCTACGACAAGACCTCCGTCGCCCGCTGGCTGCGCGGGCAGCAGCCGCGCGGTCAGGCGCCGGCCGTGATCGCCGAGGCGCTCGGGCGCAAGCTCGGCCGCAGCGTGTCGGTCGAGGAGATCGGCATGGCCGACGGCAAGAACCTCAGCTCCGGCATCGGGCTGCAGTTCGCGCCGACCCTGAACGCGGCCCTGGAGCAGGTGTGCGAGCTGTGGCGCAGTGACGTCGGCCGGCGGGACTTCCTCACCGGGGCGACGGTCGCCGCCTCCGCGCTGGTGGAGCCCAGCCGGGACTGGCTGATCACCCCGCCCGACCCGGTGGTGGCCCGCACCGGCGGCCCCCGGGTCGGCCCCACGGACGTGGCTGCGATCAAGGCGACCACCGCGATGCTGGTCGACCTGGACCACCGCTTCGGCAGCGGCCATGTGCGCCCGGTGGTCGTGCACTACCTCAACTCGGTGGTCTCCGGCCTGCTCGGCGGCGCCTACCGGGAGGAGACCGGCCGCCAACTCTTCGCCGCGGTGGCCCGGTTGACCGAACTGGCCGGCTACATGGCGGTGGACACCGGGCAGCCCGGACTCGCCCAGCGCTACTACATCCAGGCCCTGCGGCTCGCCCAGGCCGCCGACGACCGCGGCTACGGCGGCTACGTGCTGGCCGCCTCGATGAGCCACTTGGCGGCCACCCTCGGCAACCCGCGGGAGATCGCCCAGCTCGCCCGCGCCGCCCAGGAGGGCGCCCGTACGGTGGCCACCCCGACGGCGATGGCGATGTTCTACGCCGCCGAGGCCCGCGGCCACGCCCTGCTCGGCGACGCCCGCTCCTGCGAGGCGGTGTCGGCCAAGGCGCTGGAGATGATGGAGAAGCGCCGCCCCGAGGACGACCCGGACTGGATCGCCCACTTCGACGACGCCTACCTCGCCGACGAACTCGCCCACTGCCACCGGGACCTCGAACAGGCCGGGCCGGCCGAGCACTACGCCCGCCGGGCGCTCGACCTGCACCCGCCGACCCGGGTCCGCCGCCGCGCGGTGGACCTCGTGCTGCTCGCCACCGCCCAGCTCCAGCAGCGCGACCTGGAACGCGCCTGCGAGACGGGCACCCAGGCGGTGCGGCTGCTCAGCGGGCTGCGCTCCAACCGGGGTGTGGAGTACCTGGACGAGTTCCGGCGCCGGCTGGAGCCCTACCGGGAGCAGCGGGTGGTGCGCGAGTTCCACGCCAGGGCGGACGCGGAGGCGGCCTGACCGTCGTCCGTGCAGGGAGCGTGTGGGAATGTCCCGCCCGCGTGGTCACCCGATGGGGCGAACCGGTAGCGTGGGCGCGACGTCCAAGGAACTGTGATGCTCCCAAGAACCGACGAGATGTGGTCCGCCGCCAGTGCGCGGTCCTGCACAGGTGAGGAATCGCGTTGAGTCAGCGCCGCTCGTACAACTCGGGTGACTTCAACCTGGACGACCTGTTCCGCCCCGAGCCCGGCCAGCCCCAGGGCCAGCCGGGCCAGCAGCAGGGCCCCACGGCCGTGCCGCCGGTGGGCCGGCCGTCCGGGCAGCCCGAGTACCTGGGCGAGGGCGCGCAGGCGCCGCCCACCCAGGCGATGCCCCCCCAGCAGCCCGCCTGGGGCGCTCCGCCGCAGGCCGGTTACGGCGCCCCGCCGCAGGCCCAGCCGGCCCCCGAGACCCAGCACCTGCCGCCGTACCCGGCCGGCGACCCGCAGGGCGGCTACCCGGCGCCGCAGCCCGGCTACGGCGTCCCGCCGCAGGCCGCGCCCGGCTACCAGGGCTACCCGCAGGCCGCGCAGCAGCAACCGCAGCCGCACCAGCAGCAGCAGTCGCACCAGCCGGGCTACCCGGCGCAGGGCTACGCCCAGGACGGGTATGCCCAGGACGGGTACGGGGCCGACGGCTACGGATCGGACGGCTACCGGCCGGACCAGGACGCCACCCAGGCGGGGCGCAGCGGCCGCGGCGGCCGGTCCTCCAACAAGCTGGTCATCGGCGGCGTGGTCGCGGGCTTCGCGGCGGCCGGTGTGCTGGTCGCCGTGCTGATGAGCGGCGGCGACGACACCACCAAGGGCGGCCAGAAGACCGCCCCGGTCGCGGCCACCGGCGGCACCGCCACCGGCGCGGCGAGCGCGAGCGGCTCCGGCGCCGCCGTCGACCCGGAGGTCAAGGCACAGGCCCAGCCGCTGTCCGACCTGCTGGGCACCGCGAGCGACAGCCGCAGCGCGGTGGTCTCGGCGGTCGCCTCGGTGCAGAAGTGCGACAAGCTCCCCGACTCGCAGCAGGCGCTGGCCGCCGCGGCCGGCAAGCGGCGCGAGCTGCAGACCAAGCTCGGCCAGTTGAAGACCGACAAGCTGCCCGGCGGCCAGCAGCTGGTCGAGCAGCTGAACGCCGCCTGGACGGCCTCGGCCCAGGCCGACGACGAGTACGCGGCCTGGGCGGGCGACGCCCAGTCCTCCTGCGACCCGAAGAAGCCGGACACCGGCAACCAGCACTACAAGAACGCCGTGCAGGCCAGCGGCACGGCGACCACCGCGAAGAAGCAGGCCTCGACCCTGTGGAACACGATCGCCACCCAGGCCGGCCTGCCCAGCCGCGGCGACGGCGACCTGTAGCGGACCGCGGAACGCCGGAGGGCGGGCCCGCGCAGGGCCCGCCCGTCCGAGTGCGGTGCGGGGAGCGGGGTGGATCAGGACGGGGAGCGGGCCCCGGTGAGGACCCAGCGGACGTCCACGAAGCCCGGCTGCTGCAAGGTCATCCGACCGTTCCTGACCACCTGGTAGGTGACCCAGGTGTTGACCAGCCGGGGCGACTCGGTGCTGGGCAGCATGTTGGTGGTGCCCCAGTTCAGCGGCGGGGTGAGGCCGACGTCGATGCCCTCGCCGCTGTCCAGCAGGGCGTCGACGGACTTCGCCTCGACCGGCTTGCCAGCCGCGGTGAGCTTCTCCACCACCACCCGGAACACCTCGTAGGCGACCCAGGTGGTCTGCACGCCCGGGTCGGAGACGTCGACGGAGTGCCCGTCGGTGGCCTGGGAGCGGACCACCGCGCGCAGCCCGTCCCAGGTCTTGGCCGACTCCGGCGGGTACCAGCTGGTGACGAACGCGCCGGCCAGCGGGCCGGAGTCGCCGCCGGTGGAGTCGACCACCGACTGCTGGACGCTGCCGATCACCGAGGCGATCCGGGTGTTCCGCACGTTCTGCCGCCGGTAGGCGTCCAGCAGGTTGCCCGTCGGCTCGGAGGTCAGGGCGCTGGTGACGCAGTTGCCAGGGTCGTCCCTGCCGATCGCCTTGCGGACCACCTGGCTGTAGTCGGAGGACTGCTCGGGCGCCTTGACGTCCAGCAGCTTGATGCCGGCCGGCTTGAGCGCGTTGCCCAGGTAGCCGAGCAGGTTGTCACCGGCCGGGGTGTCCGGGCGGATCAGCGAGACGGCCTTGCAGCCGGCGTCGACCAACTGGCGGCCGCTGCCCGCGATCAGCGCGGGCATGCCGCCGTCCACCGGGTAGGACAGCGGGCTGGAGAACTCCGGTTGGGAGAGGCCGTAGCCGCCGATCAGCGGGATGCCGGCCCGCTCCAGCACCGGCATGAAGGCGTCGCCCCACTGGCTGTAGGAGCCGAGCACGGCCACCGCCTTGGCGTCCACCGCCTGCTGGGCGCAGGACTTGGCGCCGTCGGCGGTGTTGTGCTCGTTGCAGGTGATCACGTGCAGCCGGTGACCGCTCAGACCGCCCTTGACGTTGACGTCCCGGCCGATCGACTCGGCGAGCGCGGTCATGCCGGGACGGTCCGCGGAGCCGGTGCCGGACGGGGCCCAGGTCATCACGGTCAGCTCGTCGGCGGCGGTGGAGGCCCCGGCCGGTCCGCCGCACGCGGAGGCCGAGAAGAGGGTGGGGAACAGCACCGCGGCGGTCACCGCGGCGGTGATCGGACGGCGCGGGCGGCGTCCGCTGATCGTGGGACGGGCCCGGGACGAGTCCCTTCGGCTGGTCATCGGTCTTCCCTCTCTGGGGCGCCATCCGGCGCACCGGGGGACAGCCAAGCCCCGGAGCCGCAAGCCGAGAGGGACGAAATGTGAACGCCCGGCCAACGGACACCGAAATCCGGGTCGGTACGCGTGTAGATCGCGAGTGGAGCACGAACAGACGGGGAACGTACGATCGTTCACCATGTCCGCCAGCACAGATTCTTCGCACCGGTCCGCCCGAAACCCTTCTCGTCCGGGCCACCGCTCCAGCACGATGGGCGGCATGCCGCTCAACGACCTGCCCTGGTGGCGCTGGCGAGCCCGACTCCGCTCGGCGCTGCACATGCTGTCCGACCCCGGTTTCCAGCACGAGGCCTGGCTCACCGGCCGGGAGGGCTACGGGGACGTGACCGACGCCGTCTACCGGCTGGTCGAGGACACCTGGCTGGACCGCTGGTCCGCCGAGAAGTACGTGGGCACCATCTTCCGCGACTCCGCCGAGGCCGCCCTGGTCGACGTCGCGGTGCTGCGCGCGGTCCAGATGCTGCACGAGGTCGGCGCCGACGCCCCGGCCTCCGCCTACCTCGGCCACCCCGGCTGGCCGGAGACCGTCCGGGCCGCCCGTGAGGCGCACGTCGCCCTCGCCGTCGGGGACGGGGACGACCCGGACGCGGCGCCCAAGTCCCTCGACGTGCTGCGGATCCTGACCCAGGTCTGACCCAGGTCCGAGGCGGGGCCCGAGGCGTGGCCCTACCCGGGGCCCGAGCGTACCGCCGGTCGGCGCCGTCCCGCAGTACGGGCAGCGGGGCGGCGACTGTCCAGGATGTGACACGCTGGACCATTCACGCACGCGCGTCACGCATTCGTACGAGCTCAGAACGGGATACCCGCAGTGGAACAGCAGCCGGCCAGCGCCCAGTACGTCCTCACGCTGTCCTGCCCCGACAAGCAGGGCATCGTCCACGCTGTCTCCAGCTACCTCTTCATGACCGGCTGCAACATCATCGACAGCCAGCAGTTCGGGGACGGGGACACCGGACTGTTCTTCATGCGGGTGCACTTCTCCGCCCCCGAGCCGGTCACCGCCGACAAGCTGCGGGCCAGCTTCGCCGCGATCGGCGCCTCCTTCGGGATGGACTGGCAGATCCACCCGACCGAGCAGCGGATGCGGATCGTCCTCATGGTCAGCAAGTTCGGGCACTGCCTGAACGACCTGCTCTACCGCACCCGGATCGGCGCCCTGCCGGTGGAGATCGCCGCGGTGGTCTCCAACCACACCGACCTCCAGGACCTCACCGAGAGCTACGGCATCCCCTTCCACCACATCCCGGTCACCCGGGACACCAAGGCCGAGGCGGAGCGGCAGCTGCTCGACCTGGTCGAGAAGGAGAACGTCGAACTGGTCGTGCTGGCCCGCTACATGCAGGTGCTCTCCGACCAGCTGTGCACCGAGCTGTCCGGCCGTGTGATCAACATCCACCACTCCTTCCTGCCGAGCTTCAAGGGCGCCAAGCCGTACCACCAGGCGCACGCCCGCGGCGTGAAGCTGATCGGCGCGACCGCGCACTACGTCACCGCCGACCTCGACGAGGGCCCGATCATCGAGCAGGAGGTGGCCCGGGTCACCCACGACGTCAGCCCGGACCAGCTGGTCGCGCTCGGCCGGGACGTCGAGTGCCAGGCGCTGGCCCGCGCGGTCAAGTGGCACAGCGAGCACCGGGTGCTGCTGGACGGGACCAGGACGGTCGTCTTCGCGTAAGCGACGGTCGTCCGCGCGCGAGCAACTGTGGTCCGCGCGCAGGCGCTGCAGGAGCGTTACGGCCGCGCCAGCAGCGGCAGCGCGTGCAGCACCTGGCGCACCGCGGCCCGGTCGCCGTGCTCGCCCACCGGCAGCCGGTCCGGGTCCCGGTGCGCGGCCGCCAACTGGCACAGCTCCAGGCCGTCCAGCACCATCGAGGCCACCGGCTCCCCGGCGGCGGGCCCGCTCGGCCCGCTCGGCCAGGCCGGTCCGGCAGGTCCGGCCGGTCCGCTCGGTCCGCCGTCCAGCGGCACCAGCCACTCACCGGCCGCCGGACCGTCCACCACCAGCCGCACCCGCCGAACGGTCCGACCGTCCCCGGACGGCGCCCCGGCGGACGCGGGCTGCGCCGCGCGCAGCCCCGCCAGCGCCCGCGGCAGCAGCCGGACCACCAGCTCCACCATCTGCCGCAGGTGCTGCGGCGCCGGCGGAGCGTACGGGTAGGCCACCGCGCGGGCCACGTCCTCGCCGTGCACGAAGCACTCCAGGGCGCGCTCCACGAAGGCGTCGCGCAGCGGCAGCACCGCGAAACCGAGGTCGACCGGGGTGCTGCCCTGCGGGGCCAGCGCGGCGCTGCGCACCAGATCGTGGGTCTGCTGCCGCCACCGGGCGCGTACCGACCGGGGCGGCAGACCGGCCTGGTCGGCGAGCAGCCGGGCGGTCCGCGCCGCGTCCGCCGCGTACCGGCCGCCCTGCGGGGGCACCCGCGGCACCGGGACGGCCGCCTCCTGCGGCGGTACCCGCCGCTCCGCGGCCGGCACCGGCCCGGGCCCGGCGGCGGCCGGCACCGGGTCGGGCAGGCCGAGGGCGAGCGCCAGGAAGCCGTCCGCCGCGGTCAGCCGGCCCAGCACCTCGGCCGGGCGCAGCAGTTCGGTGCCGCCGTGCCACGGCAGTTCGGCCACCTCCTGCCACTCCTCCGGGCCGAGGTCGCGCAGCAGGGCGTCCAGCTTGGCGGTCTCCGCGGTGTACGGCATCCCCCAGGCGGGGACGGGCAGTTCGGCCGGGCGGCGGGCCAGGCACCAGTCCAGCACCTGCTGGCGCAGCGAACCGGGCTGGTCCAGTGGCTCGTCCAGGGACAGCCAGCCGGCCGCCTCGCGCAGTCGGTCCGCCTCGTCGGCGCACTCCGGGCAGGCCGGCAGGTGCTGCTCCAACTCGGCGGCCTCGCGCGGCGGGCAGGCACCCAGGGACCAGGCGCCGAGCAGCGAGCGCAGGGCGTCGTGCCGCTCCTCGCTCATCCGCCCGCGCACCTCTCGACGGTTCGCACGCTCACCTTCACCTGCCCTCGTTCCCGTTCCCGTCCGCGTGCTCCTGGCGGGCGCGTTCGTCGGCCAGTTCGGTGGCCAGCAGCTCCAGCCCGAGCCGCATCCGCTGCTTGGCGGCCTGCTCGCTGATGCCGAGCAGTCGGGCCGTCTCCTGGTAGGTGCGGCCGTCGTAGTACGTCACCGCGATGGTCTCACGCAGGGGTTGGGGCAGGGAGTCGACCACGTACTGCATGCGCGCGGCGGTGGCGACGGCCCGGATCTCCTGCTCGGCCGCCCCGCCGGGTCCGGCGCCAGTTCGGAGCCGCGCCGCGCCCGCAGCCGTTCGACCGCGCGGCGGTGGGTGAGCGCGCCCAGCCAGGAGCGCAGCGAGCCCCGGTCGGGGTCGAAGTCCTCGGGGTGCTCCCAGACGTGGGCGAAGACCTCCCTGGTGAGCTGGGCGGCGGCCGCCTGGTCGGCGAGTATCCGGCCGGCCAGGCCGTGCACCATCGGGGCGAGCCGGTCGTACAGTTCGCCGAGCGCGGTCTCCTCGCCGCGGGCGAGGCGTCGCTGCAACTGCTCGTCCCAGCGCGGGATCCGGTCCGGGGCGGCCATCGAGAACCACCCTCCTGCCCGGTTCGCTGGCGTTACCCAACGGTATCCCCTGGCCGGTCCGCGGCGGGAGGGATTCGGGCAAGAACGGAACCCGGCCTCGTGGTTCGTCGCCGCTGCCGCTGTTCGAGAACCGCTGGACATATGTCGCACGGGTGGTTCGCGAGTGGCGGGCGGGGCGGCGGGAGTGTCCGGCGGTAGGTTCCCGCCCAGGGCGGGTCCGAACAGGCCCCGCGGGACCGGCGTCGGCCCGGGCCGGACGAGTGCCGGTGCGAGGCTCGCGAGAGTGAACGGGACAGTATGCACTGCCCTGTCCCCCGATCGCCGGAATATGCCCGAAGCGCTTGCTGCGGTCCGTCCGCCCACCCATCCTGAGGCGTATTCGTGTCGCGGCCGTTGTGCGACTGACGAGTTGACGCGGGCGAGTGGCGCGGGCGGGCGGACGGGTCGGCGAGCGCCCGGGTGGGCCCCGGGTGGCACCGGGCGAAGTGCGAGGGCCCCGCCGGCCGGCTGATCCGGCCCGATCGGGACGTTGGCCGAACTGCGAGTGCAGGTGGTGGAGCGGTGCAGGTTCTTCAGGTACAGCTTGCGGTGCAGGCGGACCCCGCCGAGGTCGGCCGGGCCCGGCGGTGGGTGCGCTCGCGGCTGCTGAACCACGGGGTGGACCCGGACGCGCCGATGTCCGAGACGGTGGTGCTGGTGGTCTCGGAACTGGTGACCAACGCCGTGGTGCACACCGGCTGTCCGGCCGTGCTGAGACTCTGTCTGCCGGTGGCCGAGGGCCCGGCGCAGGACGCTCCGCCCGGCCCGCTGCGGGTGGAGGTGGCCGACGCGAGCCAGGCTGCCCCGGCCCCCCGGCACGCAGGGGCGGACGAGGACGCCACCAACGGCCGCGGACTGGAACTGGTCGAGCTGCTCTGCGACCGCTGGGGCTGGTACCCGGACGGTTCGGGCAAGCGGGTCTGGTGCGAGATCGGCGCCGGGGCGCGGCCGGTCGATCCGATGGCGGGCGTGGACTGGGCGGCGCTGGCGCAGTAGCGGCCTCCGGCGGTGATCACCGGCCGAAAGCTGACGCAACCATTCCGAATTTCCGACTACCCATTGACGTGACGTATCCGACTGATCACGCTTGGGTGCGGCTCCCGTTGCGAGGGGACGCCGAGGGAACGTCCGTCCGCCGTCACGGTGCTGCTGTCCAGGGGGATCGCGTCAGCAGGGGGGATCGTGGACTGCCGGTCGCGGACGGATCCTCGGCGAGTGCGGAGGGCCCGGCGCGGGTTCAGGGCCCGCGTGCCGTGATCGGACGGCGGCCCGGCACGCTGCGCTCGGTGCGCAGGTGGCCGGCCGTCGTCCGTGGTGCCGCTCCGGACGATCGAATTCCGGCCACGCGTCCGGCTCCTTCCGGGCGTCGGTCGCCCTGTTCCCCCTGTCCCGGCCCTACCCGCCCGCGGTAGTGCTGCCGTTGCTCAGAGCGGGGCGGTCCGGAAGGTGCGCCGGTAGGCGCTCGGGGCCACGTCCAGCCGGCCGCGCAGCTGCAACCGCAGTGAGGCGGCGGTGCCGAAGCCGGACTCCCGGGCGACCTGGTCGATAGACAGGTCGGTGCGTTCCAGCAACTGCCGTGCCCGCTCGGTGCGCTGGGTGGTGATCCACTGGCCCGGGCTGGCGCCGGTCTCCTCGCGGAAGCGCCGGGTGAAGGTCCGTACGCTCATGCCCGCCCGCTCGGCGAGCCGGTTCAACGGCAGCGGCCCGTCCAGGTGTTCCAGCGCCCAGGCGCGCACGGCGGCGGTGCCGGCGCCCCCGGTCTCCACCGGGCTCGGGGCCTCGACGTACTGCTTCTGGCCGCCGTCGCGCCAGGGCGGCACCAGGCAGTTGCGGGCCACCGCGTTGGCCACCGCGCTGCCGTGGTCGCGGCGCACCACGTGCAGGCAGAGGTCCACCCCGGCGGCCACCCCGCCGGAGGTGAGGACGTCGCCGTCGTCGGTGTAGAGCACGTCGGGGTCGAGCAGCACCTGGGGGAACAGCCGGGCGAAGCGCTCGGTGTAGCGCCAGTGGGTGGTGGCCGGGCGGCCGTCCAGCAGGCCGGCAGCGGCCAGGATGAAGGAGCCGGTGCAGATCGACACCAGCCGGGTGCCGGGCCGGATCCGGGCCAGCGCGGCGGCCAGCTCCGGGGTGAAGCGGGCGTCGGCGACGGCCGGGGCGGAGTCGGCGGAGGCCGGGATCACCACCGTGTCGGCCCGCGCCAGCAGTTCGGGCCCGTGGTCGACCATGACCCTGAAGTCGGCGCTGGTGGCGACCGGTCGGCCGTCCAGGGTGCAGGTGGCCACCTCGTAGAGGGGTTGCCCGGCCGGGCCCTTGGCGCCGCCGAAGATGCGGGCGGGGATGCCGAGTTCGAAGGCGATCACGCCGTCCAGGGCGAGTACCGCGACCAGGTGTGCCATGGGCTCCCCTCGGGTGTCGGTGGGGGTCCGGGCCAGCGTACGCCCGGTCGTGGCCCGAATCTTGCGAAAGCTGTCATTCAGGCCACTCGTCGGGGCCCCGGCCGCCCGGAACACTCGTTCGCGTGACCGAACGCAGCGCCCTCACCCCCACACCCGTCCCCGATCCGACCGCCTCCGATCCGACCGCCTCCGCTCCGATCGCCTCCGCTCCGATCGCCTCCGAGCGGCCCGCCCCCGCCAGGCGTGGCCGGGTGCACTACGCCTGGGTGGTGGCCGGGGTCGCCCTGCTGGTCCTGCTCGGCTCGGCCGGCTTCCGCTCCACGCCGAGCCTGATGATGGACGCCCTGCACAACGAGTTCGGCTGGTCGCTCGGGACGATCGCCGGCGCCACCTCCGTCAACCTCACCCTCTACGGCCTCACCGCCCCCTTCGCCGCCGCCCTGATGGACCGTTTCGGCGTGCGCCTGGTGGTGGTCTGCGCGCTGCTCACCATCTCGGTCGGCGCCGGCCTCACCATGCTGATGCGCCAGCCCTGGCAGCTGATCCTCTGCTGGGGCGTGCTGGTCGGCCTCGGCAGCGGCTCGATGGCCGGCGCCTTCGCCACCACCATCACCGGCCGCTGGTTCCAGGCCCGCCAGGGCCTGGTCACCGGGGTGCTCACCGCCGCCGGGGCAGCCGGGAACCTCGTCTTCCTGCCGGTCGGCGCCTGGCTGGTCGAGCAGCACGGCTGGCGCTCGGCCGTGGTCGTGGTCTCGCTCGCCGCCAGCGCCGTCGCCGTGCCCGTCCTGCTGCTGATGCGCGAGCGCCCCGCCGACCTCGGCCTGCTCCCGTACGGCGCCACCGAGGCCCCGCCCGAGCCGACCCGGGACGGCCGCGCCCTGGCCCGCACGCTGCGGGTGCTGCGCGACGCCGCCCGCACCCGGCCGTTCTGGCTGCTGGCCGGCTCCTTCGCGATCTGCGGCGCCACCACCGCCGGCCTGGTCGGCACCCACTTCATCCCGGCCGCGCACGACCACGGCATGCCCGTCACCACCGCCGCGAGCCTGCTCGCCCTGATCGGCGTGTTCGACGTGGTCGGCACCGTGTTCAGCGGCTGGCTCACCGACCGGGTCGACTCCCGTCTGCTGCTCACCGTCTACTACGGGCTGCGCGGCGTCTCCCTGCTCCTGCTGCCGCAGCTGCTGGCCGGCTCGCTGCACCCGCCGATCCTCGCCTTCGTCGTCTTCTACGGCCTGGACTGGGTGGCCACCGTGCCGCCGACCGTCGCGCTCTGCCGTCGGCAGTTCGGCGACGACGCCCCGATCGTCTTCGGCTGGGTGCTCGCCGCCCACCAGATCGGCGCGGCCGTCGTCGCCGGGCTGGCCGGGCTGGCCCGCGACGCGCTCGGGAACTACGACCTCACCTGGTACGGCGCCGGCGCGCTGTGCGCGGTCGCGGTCGGCCTCTGCCTGGCGCTGCGCACCGGGCGGCGGGGCGACCGGGCGGTGCCCGCCCTGTCCTGAGCGGAGCGGGTCGCGGCGGTCGGCTGGGACGGACGTATGTCTGGCACCTCCGGCACCTCCGGCACCTCCGGCACCTCCGGCACCTCCGGCACCTCCGGCACCTCCGGCACCTCTGGCACCTCCGGCACCTCCGGCACCTCCGGCACCTCCGGCACCTCCGGCACCTCCGGCACCTCCGGCACCTCCGGCACCTCTGGCACCTCTGGCACCTCCGGCACCTCCGGCACCTCCGGCACCTCCGGCACCTCCGGCACCTCCGGTACTGCTGGTACGGCCGTCCAGGCCGTCGGAACGGAGGACTAGGCTCCGCATCCATGGCGCTCACCTTCACCCTCGACCCGAAGCCCGACCCCGACCTGCGCACCGCCGTGGTCCGGCTGTGGACGGACGTGACGAACGCCGGCGGCGCGGTCGGCTTCGTGGCCCCGGTCACCGAGGACGAGGTCTGGGACACTGCCGACCGCCAGTTCGCCGGGCTCGCCCCGGACGGCCCCGACCGCCTCCTGGTCGCACACGAGAGTGCGACCGGCCGACTGGTCGGGGTGCTGTTCTTCGCCTCGATGCGCTTCGAACCGATGGAGCACTGGCGGATGCTCAAGCGGGTCATGGTGCACCCCGACTTCCAGGGCCTCGGCCACGGCGCCGCGCTGCTCGCCGAGGCCGAGCGGGTGGCCCGCGCCTGGGGCCTGGAGTCGCTGCGGCTCACCGCGCGCGGCGGCCTGGGGCTGGAGCGCTTCTACGCCCGTTGCGGCTACCGGGAGGTCGGCCGGGTGCCGGCCGCGATCCGGGTCGCCCCCGGGGACGACCGCGACGACATCACCATGTGGCTGGACCTGCGCCGACCGGCCGCCGAGGAGGGACGTCGGCCCCCTGGCCCGCGCCCGGTGTCAGGCATGCTTGACTGGGAGACCCGCCCCGGCTCGAACCAGAAGGATGCGTCCCAGTGAGCAGCAACGGCCCGCAGAAGTCGCACGCCACGCTCCGCTACACCTCCATGCGAGCCAGCATCTTCCTCGGCTGCCTGCTGGTGGCCCTGCTGCTCGGGCACTTCCAGGTCATCCCGGTGAGCGGCGAGGCCGGGATGGTCTTCCTGTTCCTGCTGGCCGCGATCGCCTCCGCGCCGCTCAGCTACGTGCTGCTGAGCAAGCAGCGCGACGAGATGTCCTCCCAGATCACCACCAAGGTCGCCGGGATGCGCAGCCGCACCGCCGACCGGATCGCCGCGCAGAACGCCGAGGAGGACGCCGTGGACGACGCCGTCCGCGCGGCGGCCTCCCGGCAGAGCTGACCCGGGGCGCAGCCCGCCGTGCCGAACGTGCCCGCGGTACCCGCCGACCCGCACCCGAGCGCCGAGACCGGCGCTGAAACCGGCACCGGCACCGACACCGGGCGTGCCGCCGGGACGTGGCCGGCCCCGGTGCGCAGGCCCACCGGGCGGGACGTGGCCAGGCTGGCCGGGGTCTCCCAGGCCACCGTGTCGCTGGTCTTCTCCGGCGCTGAGGCCGGGCGCCGGGTCTCCGAGGCGACCCGGGCACGGGTCCGCGAGGCCGCCCGCAGCCTCGGCTACCGCCCGCAGGCCGCCGGCCGGCAGCTACGGCTGGGCCGCAGCGGGATGATCATGCTGGCCGTGCCCAACCTCCAGGGCCCGTTCTTCGGCCGGGTGCTCGAGGGCGTCCACCACGAGGCCGGCCGGCACGGTCTGGCCGTCGTGGTCAGCTCCGGCTGGGGCAGCGCGACCCTGGCCGAGGCCGCCACCGCGGGCCGCTTCGACGGCCTGCTGATCTGCTCCCCGGACGACAGCCAGCTCGGCGAGCTGCCGCCGGACACCCCCGCGGTCTTCCTGGACGCCGACCCCGGCACCGACCGGGCGCGCCCGACCGTCGAACTGGACGTGGCCGGCGGGATGCGGGCGGCCGTCGAGCACCTGGCCGCCCTGGGGCACCGCCGGATCGGGCACCTGCGGTCCACCCATGCCGCGTACACCTTCCGGGTCCGGCAGGCCGCCTTCGAGCAGGCGGTCCGCGAACTCGGCCTGGACGTGGTGGAGTTGGGCGTGAGCCTGAACGACGGCCACGCGGCCGCGCGGAGCGTGGCGGGGGAGCTGCTGGAGCGGGCGGACCGTCCGCGCGCGGTGATCTGCGACGACGACGTGGTCGCCTCCGGGGTCTACCAGGCCGCCGCCGAGCGGGGGCTGCGGGTGCCGGACGACCTGTCGGTGGTCGGCATGGACAACGTCGCCGTCTCCGGGCTGCTCGCCCCGCCGCTGACCACCGTGGACCTGCCCGGCGAGGAGCTGGGCCGGGCGGGGGCGGCCGCGCTCGCCGGACTGCTGGCCGGCGAGCGGGTGGAACCGGTCGCGCCGCTGGCCACCTCGCTGGTGCTGCGCTCCTCGACGGCCCCGGCCCCGGCCTCGGCCCGGGGCTGACGGACGTTCGACGACGGCCCGCGCCGCCGCCCGTCCCGCCGCCCGCGCCGCCGCCGATGCCCGGCACCGGCGGCAACGCGCTGCTCCCGGCGCTGCTCGCGGCCGGTGCGCTCGGCAGCGGTGCGCTCGGCAGCGGGGTGCTGTTCCCGGTGATCGCCTGGGGCCGTCGGGGCCGCCACCGCTGATCGCCGTAGGTGAACGGCGGAAATGACTGCGCCCGCCGGCCAGACCCCGGCGGGCGCAGTCGTCTGTGGGGGTGGGGGTCAGCCCACCGGGACGGGCTCGGCGAGCGCCGCGAGCGGCGCGCCGCGGAACCAGCGCCGGGCGCCGAACAGCACCAGGCCGCCCAGGGCGATCCCGCCGGCCGCGCACACCGCGACCGGGCGCAGCGATCCCTCGGCGAGGTGGCCGGAGACCGCGTAGCCGAGCGAGTTGCCGGTGGCGAACAGGGTCACCAGCCAGGCGAAGGCCTCGGTGACCGTCCCGGCCGGGGCCAGTTCGGCGACCAGGACGAAGGCGGCCGCCAGCAGCGGGGCCAGCATGACGCCGGAGAGGAAGGCCAGCGCGGCCATCGGGTACGGGCCGGGCAGGGTGACCAGCGGCAGGTAGGAGGCGGCCATGGCGAGGGCCATCAGCCAGGTGCGGGTCGCGGTGCTCTGCCGCCAGCTGACCATGCCGTAGGCGAGCGCGCCGAGCAGGCCGCCGAGCGCGGCCAGTGCCAGCAGGGTGCCCCCGCCGCCGGGCAGGCCGCCGGCGTGCTGCTCGGCGTAGGCGATGAACAGCACGTTCTGCGCGCCGACCGCCCAGCCGGCCCCGGCGAGTCCGACCAGCAGCAGCACCAGGCCGGGGGAGCGCAGCGGGCCGAGCAGTCCGGCGGAGTGTGCGCGGGCGGGGGCGCGCCAAGCCCGCGCGGGTGCGGCGGTGGCGACCACCAGTGCGCCGGCCAGTCCGAGTCCGGCGGCCACCCAGAGCGCGGCGACCGGGCTGAACAGGCCGGCGATCCCGGCCACGGCCAGCGGCCCGGCCACGTAGAGGATCTGCTGGGAGGCGGAGTCGAAGGCGTACGCGGTGTCGAGCTGCTCCTCCTCGACCACGTCCGGCCAGAGCGAGCGCAGGCAGGGCTCCAGCGGCGGCATCGCCAGGCCGGCGACGGCGGCGCCGAGCGGCGCGGCGAGCGGGGAGCCGGGGGCGAGGGCGAGCAGCGCGTACCCGCCGCCGGCCACCACGGCGGAGGCGAGCAGGACGCGCGGCTGGCCGGTGCGGTCGACGATCCGGCCGAGCACCGGCCCGCCGACGGCGGCGGCGAGCGCGTACACGGAGGTGGCCAGTCCGATCCGGCCGTACGGGACGCCGGCCTCGCGCAGGGCGAGGGCGATCACCAGGGCGGTCATACCGGCGGGCAGGCGGCCGAGCAGGGTGCCGAGCAGGAGTCGGGAGACGTGCGGGGCGCGGAGCAGGGCGAGGTAGCCCATCGGTGGTCTTCTCCGGTCAGGGCAGGGGAGGGCGGGGACGTCGTCAAAGTTATACGTATAACTGCCGTTCGGTCAATCCGACCGGAGGGTGGGGCTGATGGGGCGTCAGCTTCGTTCGTGTCCGGATCTCACCACTGGGTGAAGGGTGACCGTGGCTCGATCTCAAACAAGTACTTTGAACATCTCAAACCTTTGCTGCTAACGTATCGGCCGTGACCACCTCAGACGCACTGCGGATGCACGGCCCGGGCCCGCTGCCCGGCGCCGCCCGCCCGGGTGCGCTGAACGGTGCTGTGGACAGCCCGCGCCGTTGTCGCGCCATGAGCTGCGCAGCCATGAGCTGTATCGCGGCGGCACGCCCCTGACCGGGGTTCGTGACCTCTCCCCGTCCGGCCCCGAGCCGTGCCGCCTCCTCCGCCCCGCACCCCACCGCCAGCAACGCCCTCCCCCGGAGTCGCACCCCCATGTCCACAGCGCCCGAGGCGACCTCGTCGCCGTCCCTGCTCACCCGCATCCGCAAGACACCGTTCTGGGTGCAGATCGTCGCCGGCCTCGTGCTCGGCGTCGGCCTCGGCTACCTGGCCCGCGCGGCCGACATCTCCTGGCTGGCCACCACGCTGGAGACGATCGGCAAGATCTTCGTCCAGCTGCTCAAGCTGGCCGTGCCGCCGCTGGTCTTCACCGCGATCGTGGTGAGCGTCGCCAACCTGCGCAACGTCACCAACGCGGCCCGCCTGGCCACCCGCACGCTGCTCTGGTTCATGATCACCTCGCTGATCGCGGTCGGCATCGGCCTCGGCCTGGGCCTGCTGACCAACCCCGGCCAGGGCACCAACCTCAAGACCGACGGCCTCAAGGCGCTCGACTCCAAGGGCACCTGGATCGACTTCCTGACCGGGATCTTCCCGACCAACATCGTCGACGCCTTCGTCAAGGTGAACGTGCTGCAGATCGTCTTCATGGCGGTCGTGGTCGGCGCCGCGATCATCAAGCTCGGCACCAAGGCCGAGCCGGTCCTCAAGCTCAGCGAGACCGTGCTGGAGCTGACCCAGACCGCGCTGTGGTGGGTCATCCGGCTCTCCCCGCTCGGCACCCTCGGCCTGATCGGCAAGTCCGTCGCCAAGTACGGCTGGGACCTGCTCAAGCCCTTCGCCACGCTGACCCTCGACATCTACGTCGGCTGCGCCCTGGTGCTGTTCGTCGTCTACTCGCTGGTGCTGCGCTTCGCCGCGGGCCTCAACCCGCTGCACTTCTTCAAGGGCGCCTGGCCCGCCATCCAGCTGGCCTTCGTCTCGCGCTCCTCGGTCGGCACCCTGCCGGTCACCCGCCGCGTCACCGAGCGCCTCGGCGTCCCGAGCGAGTACGCCTCGTTCTCCGTGCCGTTCGGCGCCACCACCAAGATGGACGGCTGCGCCTCGATCTACCCGGCCGTCGCCGCGATCTTCGTCGCCCAGGTCTACAACATCGATCTGGGCATCAGGGACTACATCCTGATCGCCTTCGTCTCGGTCGTCGGCTCGGCCGCCACCGCGGGCCTCACCGGTGCGATCGTCATGCTGACGCTGACCCTGTCCACCCTGGGCCTGCCGCTGGAGGGCGTCGGCCTGCTGCTGGCCATCGACCCGATCCTGGACATGATGCGGACCGCCACCAACGTGGCCGGCCAGGTGGTCGTGCCGGTCGTGGTCGCGGCCCGGGAGCGGATCCTGGACATGGCCGCGTACAACAACCCCTCCGGGGACCTGTACGAGGAGGACGCGCCGAAGGTCGCGGTTCCGGTCGCCGCCTGACAGCTCGGTATGCCGCCTGACGGTCGGTACGCCGCCTGACGGCTCGGCGCGCGGCCTGACGGTCGGTACGCCGCCCGACGGTCGGCACGCTGCCCGATCGCTTGCGCGATGCGAAGGGCCCTCTCCCGGTTCACGGGGCGAGGGCCCTTCGGCTTTCCCCTCCTTCCCCGGCTCACCGGGACTGCCGGGAAAAGGCAGGGGGCCCGCCGCGATGGGCAGGCCCCCTTGGGTGCTGCTCTTGTGCTCATGGTGACGGCTGTCGGGAGCCGTCGACGGACCCGAAGGGTCCCGAGCGATCAGAACATCAGAGGATGGTCAGACGACGGCGGTGACGTTCTCCGCCTGCGGGCCCTTCGGACCCTGGGTGACGTCGAAGGTGACCGCCTGGTTCTCCTCCAGCGAACGGAAGCCGTTCGCGTTGATGGCGGAGTAGTGGACGAAGACGTCGGGGCCGCCGCCCTCCTGGGCGATGAAGCCGAAGCCCTTCTCAGCGTTGAACCACTTGACGGTTCCCTGAGCCATGCCGTTCTCCTTGCGATGCGTGTCGGGGGCCACACCGTGTGGTCCCCGGTCCGCTGCGCTGATCGCCCTGCCTCCGGACGAGTCCGAAGTTTTTCGATATTGCTGAAAAACTACAAAAAGCCCGCGGTTACATGCTCCGCAGGCTTCAAGTACTGCAAGGGGAATCAAACTGCAACTGAGGGCAACGCTAGCATGCGGCCGCTGTGACGACCAGGGGTCACTTGCCCTTCGGACGGCGCGTGTCGTAGACCCCCGGAGCGGCCTGGTTACGGGCGCGGGCAGGCGTGTTGGGGGCGCGCACGAGCCTGCGGACAGGCGCCCGCGCCGCCTGTCCGGCAGCGCCCGCGCGCGTGTCGGGTGGCCGGTGCGAGCCGTCGCGAACAGCAGGCATACGCTGCGGTGAAACGCACGAACAGCGCCGTGGGGAAGCGCACGAACAGCAAGGGAGCGCCGCAGTGGCAGTGCCGGACGGACAAACGCGGGAGCCCGAGCACCAGGAGAACACCCCGGTCAGGCCCAGGGTCGGCCACATTCAGTTCCTGAACTGCGTCCCCCTCTACTGGGGCCTCGCCAGGACCGGCAACCTGCTCGACCTCGACCTCACCAAGGACACCCCGGAGAAGCTGAGCGACCGACTCGTCGGCGGCTCCCTCGACATCGGCCCGATCACCTGCGTGGAGTACCTGCGCAACGCCGAGGACCTGCTGGTCCTGCCCGACATCGCGGTCGGCAGCGACGGCCCGGTGATGTCCTGCCTGATCGTGAGCAAGGTGCCGCTCGCCGACCTCGACGGCCGCCGGGTCGCCCTCGGCTCCACCAGCCGCACGTCCGTCCGGCTCGCCCGGCTGCTCCTGGAGGAGCGGGAGGGCGTGCGCCCGGACTACTTCACCTGCCCCCCGGACCTCAGCGCGATGCTCGCCGAGGCCGACGCCGCCGTCCTGATCGGCGACCCGGCCCTGCGCGCCTACCTCGGCCAGGCCGCCGACCTCGGGCTGACCGTCCACGACCTCGGCGAGATGTGGAAGGAGTGGACCGGACTGCCGTTCGTCTTCGCGGTCTGGGCCGTGCGCCGCGAGTTCGCCGAACGCTGCCCCGAGCTCACCGCGGCCGTCCACCGGGCCTTCCTGGAGTCGCGGGACCTCTCGCTGGTCGAGGCCGCCAAGGTGGCCGAGCAGGCCGCCCGTTGGGAGACCTTCGGGGCGGACGTGCTGGAGCGGTACTTCAGCGAGGCGCTCGACTTCTCGCTCGGCGCGCGGCAGCTCGCCGGGGTCGCCGAGTTCGCCCGGCGGGTCGCCCACGACAGCGGCTTCGCGCCGGACGTGACGGTGCGGCTGCTGGAGCCGGCGGCGCTGCCGGTCGGGCCGTAGGGGCGCCGCCTTCGCCAGGCCGTCCGCGGGTGGGTCGGGCGGTGGGTCGGGCGGTGGGTCGGTCCGGCCCGGTACGGTCTGCTCCCGAGGTGCGTCCGGCGGGGTCCCGCGCGGGTGCGGGGCGGGCGAGGGGAGCGTGCGGGACATGCGGGCACTGGGGTCGGACGATCCGCGCCAGGTGGGCGCCTACCGGCTGTTGCGGCGGCTCGGCTCGGGCGGGATGGGCCGGGTCTACCTCGGTCGGACGGCCGGCGGGCGCACCGTCGCCGTCAAGGTGGTCCGGGCCGAACTCGCGGACGACGCCGAGTTCCGCGCCCGGTTCCGGCAGGAGGTGGCCGCCGCCCGACGGGTCGGCGGCGCCTGGACCGCCCCCGTCCTGGACGCCGACACCGAGGGCGAGCAGCCCTGGGTCGCCACCGGCTACGTCGCGGGCCCCGCACTCGCCGCCGCTGTCCGGGCGCACGGCCCGCTGCCGGAGGCCGCCGTCCGCGCCCTCGGCGTCGGGCTCGCCGGGGCGCTCGCCCATGTGCACGGGCTCGGCCTGGTGCACCGCGACGTCAAACCCTCCAACGTGCTGCTCACCCTGGACGGCCCGCGGCTGATCGACTTCGGGATCGCTCGGGCCCTGGACGCGACCAGTGGTTTCACTCGTTCGGGTTATGTGGTGGGCTCACCCGGCTTCATGTCGCCCGAACAGGCGAACGGGCAGCCGTCCGGGCCGGCCGGGGACGTCTTCTCGCTCGGCGCCGTCCTGGCCTTCGCCGCCACCGGGGTCCACCCCTTCGGCGAGGACGTCAGCGCGGCCGTCCTGCTCTACCGGGTGCTGCACGAGGAACCGGACGTCAGCGGAGTGCCCGAGGCGCTGCGGACGGTCGTCCTCGACTGCCTCGCCAAGGACCCGGCCGCCCGGCCCACCCCGCGGCAACTGGCCGCCCGCCTCGACCCGGACGGCGCGGCCGCCGACCTGCTCGGGCGGGGCGACTGGCTGCCGCCGGCGCTGGCGGCGGGGGTGGGGCGCAGTGCGGTGGAGCTGCTGGACCTGGAGGGGGCGCAGGGGGAGGCGCCGCCGTACGCGCCGACGCAGGCGTCGGGGCCGGGCGGGGCGTCTGTGTCCGGGGCTGCGCCCGGGGCTGTGTCCGGAGCGGGGGCGGGGGCTGTGCCCGGGGTTGTGCCCAGGGTTGTGTCCGGAGCGGGGGCGGGCTCGGGGGCGGGAGAAGGGGAGGGGGACGGGCCGCTACCGCTGTGCAGTTACCCGGCCGGGACGGGGGAGGAGCAGGGGCTCGCCCGTCAGCGTCGGCGGCGTCGGCGGGTCGGGGCAGCGCTGGCGGTGGTGCTGGCGGTCGCGGCGCTCGGGGGTGCCGGGTACGCCTGGTACGCGATGACCGGGCCGGTTGGGCCGGCGGTGTCCGGGCCGTCCGTGGGGCCGCTGCCCCTGCCGTCCGTGGACCCGGACCAGGCCGCCGCGTCGCCGGGGGCCTTCGTGCCGGGTGGGGCGGCGGGGGCGTCGCCCTCCGTACCGGTGTCTCCGTCCACGGCGGCGCCCGTGTCGACGGCCGGGTCGGCGCCGTCGAGCGGGACGGGCGGGCCGGGGGTGGTGCCCGCGGCGTTCCTGGGCACCTGGAGCGGCGACATGGTCACCGACAAGGGGCTGCCCGGCGGCACCACCACGCTCACCGTCCGCCAGGCGGCGATCGGTCAGGAGGCCACCACCAGCCACAACGGCGTCTCCGGGCTGATCTCGATCAGCTGCGAGGGCGCCTGGACGCTCAAGTCGGTCTCCGACACCGAGCTGGTGTTCCGGTCCCGGCTGGTGCGCTCCTCCATCCCCGGTGCCTGCACTGGCGGTTCCAACACGGAGACCCTCAGCCTGCGGTCCGACGGGACGATCCGCTTCACCTCCGCCGACCCGGCCGCCGGGAACCCGGCCGGCACGCTGCGCCGGACGGGCGGCTGAGGCGGGTCGGTGAGGCGGGCGGGTGGGTGAGGCAGGTCGGCGGGGCGGGGCGGTGAGGCGGCCCGGTGAGGCGGGTCGAGGCGCAGTTCAGCGGGCTGACGCGGGCGCCCGTAAGGCCTGGCGTAGGCTGGTTCGGCCGTACCCGAGTTGCACTTGAGAGAGAGAAGGCCGCCAGGTGACCGAGCTCGCAGCGACCACCCTCGATGCGTCCAGCACCGACCTGCAGGCCGTGCTCGACCGGGCCGCCGCAGGCGGCCGGATCACCCCGGAGGAGGCGCTGGAGCTCTACCGCTCGGCGCCGCTGCACGCGCTCGGCTCCGCCGCCGACGCGGTGCGCCGCCGCCGCTACGCGGGTACCGAGCACATCGCGACGTACATCATCGAGCGCAACATCAACTACACCAACGTCTGCGTGACGGCGTGCAAGTTCTGCGCGTTCTACGTGCCGCCGAAGAGCGACAAGGGGTGGTCCCGCGAGCTCGACGAGATCCTGCGCCGCTGCGCCGAGACGGTCGAGCTGGGCGGCACCCAGATCATGTTCCAGGGCGGCCACCACCCGGACTACGGCGTCGAGTACTACGAGCGCGCCTTCTCGGCGATCAAGGCCGACTTCCCCCAGCTGGTGATCCACTCGCTGGGCGCCTCCGAGGTCGAGCACATGTCCCGGATCTCGGGGGTCTCCATCGAGGAGGCCATCACCCGGATCCACAAGGCGGGCCTGGACTCCTTCGCCGGCGCCGGCGCCGAGCTGCTCCCGGAGCGGCCGCGCAAGGCGATCGCCCCGCTCAAGGAGTCCGGCGAGCGCTGGCTGGAGATCATGGAGGCCGCGCACGGCCTCGGCGTGGAGTCCACCTCCACCATGCTGATGGGCACCGGCGAGACCAACGCCGAGCGGATCGAGCACCTGCGGATGATCCGCGAGGTGCAGGACCGCACCGGCGGCTTCCGCGCCTTCATCCCCTACACCTACCAGCCGCAGAACAACCACCTCAAGGGCTCGACCCAGGCCACCGTCTTCGAGTACCTGCGGATGATCGCGATCGCCCGCCTGTTCCTCGACAACGTCGCCCACATCCAGGGCTCCTGGCTCACCACCGGCAAGGAGGCGGGACAGCTGTCGCTGCACTACGGCGCCGACGACCTGGGCTCCGTGATGCTGGAGGAGAACGTCGTCTCGGCGGCCGGTGCCAAGCACCGCTCCAACCTCACCGAGCTGATCCACCTCATCCGCGCCGCCGACCGCGTCCCGGCGCAGCGCTCCACCACCTACGAGCACCTGCGGGTGCTGGACGACCCGGCCAACGACCCGGTCGACCCCCGGGTCGCCTCGCACATCGCCTCCACGGCGATTGAGGGCGGCACGGCCCACCCCGAGCTCAAGATCCTGGACAACGACTGAGGCCCCGGACGACCGAGGACCACGGACACCCGAGACCGCTCCGGTCGACGCCGTGCTGACTCTGCACCGGGCCGAGTTCCTGCTGCCCGACCCCGCCGAACCCACCGCCCCGTCCTTCGCCGACGGGGCGGTGGTGGTGCGCGGTGAACTGGTCGAGGCCGTCGGCCCGTACGCGGAGCTGGCGGCGGCCCACCCGTCGGCCCGGGTCCGGGACTGGGGCCGGGCCCTGCTCGCGCCCGGCCTGCGCAACCCCTGCGGGCAGCGGTTGCTGGAGCGGGACTACCACCCGGACCCGCGTGAGGAGATCGGCGTCGAGCCGGTCGTGGACGGGCTGGTCGGCTGCACCGACGAGGCCCGGTACGGGGCCAGCGCGCGGCGCGGCCTGCAGCGGATGCTCGGGTTCGGCGTGACGGCGGTGGCCGGGCCGTTCGCGCGGGCGGCGGTGCGGACGGCGGTGGCGCGGTCGGGGCTGGTGCCGCTGCCGGGGGCTGCGGGGGCTGCCGGGCTGTCTGGTGCTGCGGGGCTGTCTGGGGCTGCTGGACTGGCTGGGGCTGTGGAGGCTGCTGAGCTGCCGGGGGCGGGGGAGCTGGGCGAAGGGGCGGGCCCGTTGGACCCCTTGGCGGTGCTGCCGCTCGCCCGGGCCGTGCACGGGCGGGTCGCGGCCGGTGGGCGGGCGGACTTCGCGGTGTTCCCGGTGGTGGCGGAGGAGGGCGGGGTCCGGCCGGCGGCCGGCGGGTGCCTGGCGACCGTGCTGGCCGGGCGGTTGGTGTACCGGCGGAGGTGACCGTCCGCGGGCGGAGGCGGGCGTGAGCTCGCCGGTGTGACGTACTCGTCAGTAGGCGGATTGCCTTGCGGTGCACGGGACTTCCTTCGTGTGCACTCGAACTGCCGTGCCCTCCCAGGGGGGTGATTGTCCCTTCACCGTGACCTGAGGGCCCGCCAGCGGATACGATCCCGGACAGCTCACTCCGTACCCTCACCACACCACCACCCGTACCCGCGGGCGGCGGGGCCGTGCCCAGGCCCCGGAGGCAAGCCAGGACAGGAACCATGCGAACCGCGACCGTCCCCCCGCCGCGAACCCCGCGGATGGGCCGTGGTTGGTACCTCGCCGCCGTGCTCAGCGCCGTGCTGGCCGTCGGGATGTGCCTGCTCGGTTGGCGCCAGGCCGACCAGGCCGACCGGATCGCGGCCCACCCGGTGAGAGTCGAGGGCGTCGTCACCCAGCTGCCGACCGGCGGCGGCACCTACAGCGCCGTCAGCTACAAGGTCAGCGGCCAGCCGCACACCGCCGCCGCGCTGCCGCTCGCCGACGGCATCAAGCTCGGCGACGCCGTCTGCCTCGAACACGCCGCCGACGACCCGGGCGCGGTCCGGATCTGCGGCGACACCTACCCGCAGCCCGTCGGCGTCGGCCTGGCCCGGTTCAGCGTGCCCGTCGCCGTCGTGCTGTTCGTGATCTGCATGCTGCGCATCCGGCGCC
The DNA here is from genome assembly GCF_055569135.1 of Kitasatospora sp. NPDC029367. NCBI lineage: Bacteria > Bacillati > Actinomycetota > Actinomycetes > Kitasatosporales > Streptomycetaceae > Kitasatospora > Kitasatospora sp. NPDC029367. The sequence goes on along the minus strand of NZ_JBVHYH010000044.1, from coordinate 12,299 downwards.
ACCGGCGGGCCGTCGCCGTCCGCAGCGGCCAGGGCCGGATCGCCGCCAACCTGGCCATGGCGACCGGGGCCCTGGCCGAGGGGATGCCGGCGATAACCCAGGGCAAGCGCTCGCGCCGCCGCCGTCGCGCGGGCGGGCGGCGCGGATCGCACTGAGGCCCCGTTGGTCGGGGCGGCCGTCGCAGGGTGAACAATGGGGGGCGTGACCCGAGCCTCCCTGGACAAGCAGCCGCACGAAGTCGCCGCCATGTTCGACGACGTCGCGGCCAAGTACGACCTCACCAACGACGTGCTCTCCCTCGGCCAGGCCCGCGCCTGGCGCCGGGCGGTGGCCGAGGCGGTGGCCGCCGGACCGGGGGACCTCGTGCTCGACCTCGGAGCCGGCACCGGCACCTCCTCGCTGCCCTTCGCCGAGGCCGGGGCCGACGTCGTCCCGTGCGACTTCTCGGTCGGCATGCTCACCGAGGGCAAGCGCCGCCACCCCGAGCTGCCGCTCACCGCCGGCGACGCCACCCGACTGCCCTTCGCGGACGACACCTTCGACTCGGTGACGATCTCCTTCGCGCTGCGCAACGTCCAGGAGACCGACGCGGCGCTGCGCGAGATGCACCGGGTCACCAAGCCCGGCGGCAAGCTGGTGATCTGCGAGTTCTCCACGCCGACCTGGACGCCGTTCCGGACCGTCTACACCGAGTACCTGATGCGCGCGCTGCCGCCCGTGGCCACCGCCGTCAGCAGCAACCCGGACGCGTACGTGTACCTCGCCGAGTCCATCCGGGTCTGGCCGGACCAGCCCGCGCTGGCCGCCCGGATGCAGGAGAGCGGCTGGTCGAAGGTCGCCTGGCGGAACCTGACCGGCGGGATCGTCGCGCTGCACCGCGGGTACAAGCAGGCGTAGCCGGAGGGGGCGTCTCCGGCAGCGTCAGCGGAACTAGACTGCCGGAGACAAAAGCCGCCATCCCCCGCCGCAGCTCCAGGAGTGTGTCCACGTGTCCGAGACCGCAGCCGATCTGACGAAGCCGGACAGCACGGTCGAGAGCACCGCCGACGTCATCGTGGTCGGCGCGGGCCCGGCCGGCGCCACCACCGCGTACTACCTCGCCCAGGCCGGGCTGGACGTCCTGCTGCTGGAGAAGACCGCCTTCCCGCGCGAGAAGGTCTGCGGCGACGGCCTCACCCCGCGTGCCACCAAGCAGCTGGTGGACATGGGCATCGACGTCTCCACCGAGAACGGCTGGCTGCACAACAAGGGCCTGCGCATCATCGGCGGCGGCGTCCGGCTGGAGCTGGACTGGCCCGAGCTGGCCTCCTTCCCCGACTACGGCCTGGTCCGCAAGCGCGCCGACTTCGACGAACTGCTCGCCCGCCAGGCCGAGAAGGCCGGCGCCCGGCTGTACGAGCGCTGCAACGTCAGCGGCCCGGTCCTGGACGAGCGCACCGGCCGGATCGTCGGCGTCACCGCCAAGCTCGGCGAGGAGAAGCGACCGGTCACCTTCCGCGCCCCGCTGGTCGTCGCCGCCGACGGCAACTCCACCCGGCTCTCCCTCGCCATGGGCCTGCACCGCCGCGAGGACCGCCCGATGGGCGTCGCCTACCGCACCTACTTCAACTCGCCGCGCCACGACGACGACTACCTGGAGTCCTGGCTGGAGCTGTGGGACACCCGCGGCGGCCAGCGCAAGCTGCTGCCCGGCTACGGCTGGGTCTTCGGCATGGGCGACGGCACCTCCAACGTCGGCCTCGGCATCCTCAACTCCTCGCCCGCCTTCGGCGAACTCGACTGGCGCGAGGTGCTCAAGGCCTGGTGCGCGAGCATGCCGGCCGAGTGGGGCTACACCCCCGAGAACATGACCGAGCCGATCCGCGGCGCCGCCCTGCCGATGGCCTTCAACCGGCAGCCGCACTACACCCGCGGCCTGCTGCTGGTCGGCGACGCGGGCGGCATGGTCAACCCGTTCAACGGCGAGGGCATCGCCTACGCGATGGAATCCGGCCAGATCGCCGCCGGCGTCATCGTGCAGGCCCACGCCCGCGTCACCGAGGGCGGCCGCGAGCGCGCCCTGCAGGCCTACCCGCGCATCCTCAAGGACGTGTACGGCGGCTACTACACGCTCGGCCGCGCCTTCGTGAAGCTCATCGGCAACCCCAAGGTGATGCAGCTCGCCGCCCAGCACGGCCTGCCGCGCCCGCTGCTGATGCGCTTCACCCTCAAGCTGCTCGCCAACCTCACCGACCCGCAGGGCGGCGACGCGATGGACCGCGTGATCAACGGGCTGGCGAGGGTCGCGCCGAACGCCTGAGGCGGCGGGGTGCCTGGGGGTGCTTGGGGCACCCGGGGGTGCTCGGGGCGACCGGGGTGCCGGGGTATTGGAGCGACCGGGGTGCCTGGGCCGTCTGGGGCGTTGGCGCGCCTGGCGTGGGGGCGCGCCTGGGGTGCGGGTGCGCGGCCCGGTTCAGGGCGACTTCGGTGCCGTCTCCTGCTCCGCCGTGTCACGGGAGGCGGCGGAGCGCTGTTCGACGTAGGCGAGGCGCTCGTCGAACACCCGGGCCGCGTCGGGGGTGAGCGTCCGCAGGGCGACCAGGGCGCTGAACACGACGTCGCAGAGCTCGTGCTGGACGTCCTCCCAGGTGTGGGTGACGCCCTTGCGCGGGTTCTGACCGGTCGCGCCGATCACCGCGGCGCCGACCTCGCCGATCTCCTCGGAGAGCTTGAGCAGCCGCAGCAGGCGCTCCTCCTGCGGCGATTGGGTGCTCTGTTCGTCCAGCCGCGCGACCAGCTGGTCGACGCTCTCCCAGATCCGGCTGTCCATGCGGCGCTGCTCCCCTGCGGTGTCGTTGGTGCTGCCACCGTACGGGAGCGGCAAGGGGGGCGGGCCGGACCGCTGCCGTCCGGCCCGCTGTCACCCGGACCGCTGCCGTCCGGCCCACCCCAGGTGTTCGCCCTGCCCGGCCGGTGGATCAGCGCTTGCTGATGTTCACGTGGCGGATGTTCACGGGGACGTTCGGGAATCCGTCGCCCGGGCCGTTCTGGTCGTCCTCGCCGGCGGCGGCGATCTTCTGCAGGACGTCCAGACCGGCCGTCACGCGGCCGAACGGGGTGTAGGCGGGGGAGAGCTTGGTGTCCTTCCAGACGATGAAGAACTGGCTTCCGTTGGTGTTCGGGCCGGCGTTGGCCATGGCCACGGTGCCGGCCGGATAGGTGGCTCCGGTCAGGTTCTCGTCCGGGAAGGAGTAGCCCGGACCGCCGCTGCCCGTCCCGGTCGGGTCTCCGCACTGCAACACGTAGATCCGCTGGGTGGTGAGTCGGTGGCAGTGGCTGCGGTCGAAGTAGTCGTGCTCGGCGAGGAAGCGGAACGAGAAGGTGGTGCAGGGCGCCTTGTCGGTCAGTGCCTCGAAGGTGATCGGGCCCTGGTTGGTCCGCAGGGTCGCCTGGTAGGGGCGGGCTGCCTTCGCGGCGTCGAAGACCGGGATGCCCTTGAAGTTGTCGGCCGGGACGGCGGGTGTGTAGGTGCAGGCCGCGCTCGGGGCTGGGGTGGCGCCGGAGGGGGCCGCGACGGCCGTGCCGGTGCTCGCCGCAAGTGGGAGGACGGTGGCGGCGGCGACCAGCGCCCAGTGCGTGCGCTTCACGTGACGGGCCTTCCGGGGGGTGGTGGACGGCGTACTTGTCATGGAGGAATCATCCACGGCCGAGTGGGCCTTCGGTAGGGGGTGGGGCGACTGAGGCTCCTTCGGCCGTCGGTGATGACGTGGTGTCAGTTCTCCTTCGGGGTGGGCGTGAACAGTCCGGCTCGGGCGGCGAGGGCGGCGGCGTCGGCGGCCCGCTCGGCGGTGCCGGAATCCAGCGGTTCGCCGGTGACGAACAGTCGGTAGTAGAGCGGGGCGGTGGCCGCCCTGATCACCTCGGCGCCGTCCGTCCCGGCCGGCAGGTCGCCGCGGGCAACGGCCCGTTCGGCGACCTCGGCGGCCTGGCGGTGGCGGGCCGCGAAGAACCCGCGAAGGGCGGCCGCGCCGGCGTCGGAGCGTTGGGCGGCGGAGATCAGCGCGGTGGGTGTGGGACCCAGCTCCGGGTCGGTGAAGACGTGGAAGACCTCCTGGGTGATTCGGCGGAGGTCCTCCTGGAGGTCTCCGGTGTCGGGCAGTGGCCAGGGTTGGTCGGCGGAGGCGGTCAGGGCGTCGGCGATCAGGCCGTCCACTCCGCCCCACCGTCGGTAGAGAGTCGCCTTGTGGACGCCGGACCGCGCCGCGACCGCCTCAGCGGTGAGTCCGTCGTACCCCTTCTCGGTGACCTCGGCGAGCGTGGCGGCGACCACGTCCGCGCGGACCCGGGCGCTGCGCCCGCCCGGGCGCGGGGTGGGCGTGCGGGGTGGCTGCTGGTCGGGGGTGGCGGCCTCGCTCAAAGTCGACTCCTGTCGCATTAAGGCTTGCTGCGGGGTGGCGGGTGTGCCATGCTCATCTTAATGCGACTCACGTCGCATTACGAGAGGAGCCTGTGTGACCACCCGCGCCGTCCCCGACCCGACCGCCCTCCACCCGCTCGCCGGCCACGACCGAGTGGTCCTGCTGCGCCCGCTCGTCACCGACCCGAGGATCGAGGTCGGCGAGTACACGTACTTCGACGACCCCGACGGAGCCACCCGCTTCGAGGAACGCAACGTCCTCTACGCCTACGGCCCCGAACGACTGGTGATCGGCAAGTACTGCGCGATCGCCACCGGCACCCGCTTCCTGATGGCCGGGGCCGCCCACCCGGCCATCGGCGTCTCCACCTTTCCCTTCACGATGTTCGGCGGCAGCTGGACCGAGCAGACCCTCGACATCGTCACGGGCCTGCCCAGCCGTGGCGACACCGTGGTCGGCAACGACGTCTGGTTCGGCTTCGGCGCCACCGTCCTGCCGGGCGTCCGGATCGGCGACGGAGCGATCATCGCGGCCGGTGCGGTGGTCACCGCCGACGTCGAGCCCTACACGATCGTCGGCGGCAACCCCGCCCGCCCGATCCGACGCCGCTTCGACGACGCCGACATCGAACGCCTCCTCCGGGCCGCCTGGTGGGACTGGCCTGCCGAGCTCGTCACCGAGCACGTCCGCGCCATCATGTCCGGTACTCCAGCCGACATCGAGGACATCGCCGAGACGAACGGCCTGCTCGCCTCCTGACCCGCCGGCGCCCGGCAGGGGCATTGATCATCGGCAGCCCGGTGCGCGAAGATGGCGCCCCCGTGCTCCACCCCTCGCCCCGTCCCCCGCTGAGCCACACGCCCAGCTCCCGGGTCCGTCCGACGCCGTACGGTCCTCGCACCCGCCGGTTCCGTTCGTACGGAGGGATCCTCCTCATGCGTGCCTCCCTGTCCTCGTTCTCGTCCTCATCGGTCCTTCGCGATCTGCCGGTCCTGCTCGTGGCAGTGGTGTGGGGGTCGAGCTTCCTCGCCGTCCAGCGGGTGGCCGACCCGGAGACGGTCGTGGCGATGCTCGTCCTGCGCTTCGGGCTGGTGCTGCCGCTGCTCGGGGTGGTCGCCTGGCGGGCCCTGCGGAAGCTGAGCCGCGCCGAATGGCTCGGCGGCGCCGCGCTGGGCCTGGTCCTCAGCGGGATCTTCCTGCTGGAGACCTACGGTGCCGTGCACACCTCCGCGACCAACGCCGGGCTGATCATCAGCCTCGCGATGGTGCTCACCCCGCTCGGCGAGAGCGCCCTCGGCCGGACCGCACCGCCGCGGGCCTTCCTCGCGGCCGCCGGGCTGGCCGTGCTCGGCGTAGCCCTGCTCACCGGCGACGGCGGGCTGCGCCCTCCGACCCTCGGTGACCTGCTGGTACTGGGCGCCGCCCTCGTCCGCTCGGCGTACGTCCTGGCGATGGCCCGCACCCGAGCCGTCCGCGACACCGACATGCTCGCCGTCACCTGGGTCCAACTCGCCTCGGCCACCGGAGTGTTCGCCGTGGTGGCGCTGTCCGTCGGGCCGGCGCCCTGGACGGTCGCACGCTCGTACGGGGCCGGCCAGTGGGCCTGGCTGCTGCATCTGTCCCTGTTCTGCACCCTGTTCGCCTTCTTCGTCCAGATGTGGGCCGTCCGGGCCACCTCGCCGTCCCGGGTGAGCCTGCTGCTCGGCACCGAACCGCTGTGGGCCGCCGTCTTCGGCCTCACCGTGGCCGGGAACCGGATGGGCCCGCTCGCCCTGCTCGGCGGAGCCCTGGTGCTGATCGCGACCGAGTGGGGGCGGCGGACCGCCCCTGCGCCGCGCCCGGCCGCGAACGCGGGCGAGAGCGCACCCGAGGCGGAGGAGCCGAGCCCGGAGCCGGCCTCGGTCTGACCGGCGGCCCTCGTCACTGGCGCCGCCACAGAGTCCGGCGGGCGTAGTCGATGGTGACCGCGCCCAGCAGCGGGCCCCAGGCGACCAGGGGCAGGTAGGCGAGAGTCATCACCAGGGCACCGAGGCCGTGCGGCGAGTCCGCCTCGGCCAGGTTCCCGGCCCAGCCGCCGAACAGGGCGAACAGCCCGAGCCAGGTCAGGACGAGCGCGCCCAACAGGGACGGAACGACGGCGAACAGCGGGCGCACCCGTCGACCGCCTATCAGCGGGATCCAGCGCGGAACCACGTGCCCCCAGGGCCGGACCAGGCCAAGGGTCAGGAACGCCAGCCCCTCCGCCAACGCACTCAGCGCCACGCAGTAGACCGTGCCCCAGCCCGGCTGGTGTTCCGCGTACGCCGCGGCCGTCGCTCCGCTGAAACCGAGCGGGACGCCGAAGCCGAAGACGATCCGCCACAGCCCCGAGGGAACCGTGCTGAGCGCGGCGGCCGTGGCGGCGATCCGGGCCCAACGCGGGGCGGGCGGGACGTCCGGGGCGACCGCGTCGACCGCCCCGACCCGGTGGTCGGATACGCGGGCGTTGATCACGAGCTTCGACATGGCGTGCACTCCCTTCGGCTCCGGCCCCGTGGCCGGTGCGATGACTCAAGACTGGCGGCCGGGAAGGGCCGGCGGCAGATGCCGATCGGGCTGTTCCTCCTGCTCAACTGCCCTTTGAAATGTGCCGATCGGCACAGGTGTGCCGTCCCTCCCGCGCCGTAATGTGACGGCAGTCGATGAGTCGAGGAGAGGTGATGGCGATGACTCAGATCCTGTCCGGGGTCGTCCTGGTCCTGGCACTGCCGGCTTGGTCGGCGCGGGGCCGCCGTGGTGCGGCAGCCGTGACCTTGGCGCTCGGGGTGTCCTCGGCGGTGGTCACGGCCGCCGTCTGGATCCTCGGCCGCTGGGCGGAGGGCGACCGCTGGGCCGGCCTGCTCGGCCTGGTCGAACTGGCCGTCCTGCTGCTGTCGGTGGTCATCACCCTGCGCACCGAGGACGGCCCGCGGTGCGCGGTGGCGGCCTGGACGGCATGCGGAGCGGTCGCCCTCTGGCTGACCAGGTTCGCGTTCGTCGAGGGGCCCGGGGACGTCCTCACGATCTTCGGCTTCGGCTCGGCGCTCTCCCTGCCGGCCGTTCTGATCGGGCTCTACCTGAGGGGCCTGGACGAGGGGCGCACCAAGGCGGTGGTCGAGGCCAAGCGGGCCCAGCGGCTCGAACTGGCCCACGACCTGCACGACTTCGTGGCGCACGACGTCAGCGGCATGGTGGCCCAGGCCCAGGCCGGCGCCTACCTGGCCTCGGTCGACCCGGCCCGAGCGGTCGCCATGTTCGAACGGATAGAGCAGGCCGGGCAGCGGGCCCTGGCATCACTTGACCGGACGGTCCAGCTGCTGCGCACGGAGGAGGGGACCGGGCGCGGCCCACAGCCGGGGCTTTCGGAACTCGCGGAGGTGGCGGAGCGGTTCACCGCCGCGGGCGGCGCGGAGGTCCGGCTGGAACTGCCGGAGCAGCCGGTACCGAGGGAGCTGGGAGGGACGGTCCACCGGATCGTCGTCGAGGCGCTGACCAATGTCCGACGGCATGCCCAGGGCGCCGCACGGGTCGACGTCCGGGCGCGCCGCGTCGGTGAGTGGCTGGAGCTGACCGTGACGAACGACGGTCGGCCGGCGGGGGCGGCCAGTCGGCCCAGGCGGGGCGGCGGCAGCGGACTGCCTGGTCTGGCCGCGCGGGTGGAGGCACTCGGCGGCACCTTCGAGGCGGGAGCGCATGAGCGGGAGGCCTGGCGGGTGACGGCGAGGCTGCCGTTGGCAGGTCGGGAGGAGCCGGAGCGGCCGGAGACCCCGATGAGGACGAGTGCGGGTGCAGGGGAGATGAGCGGATGAGCAGCAGTGCAAAGCCGATCCGGATCCTGGTCGCGGATGACCAGGCGGACATCCGCAGTGCGTTCAGGATGATCCTGGACGTCCAGCCGGACATGACGGTGGTGGCCGAGGCCTCGGACGGTGCCGCGGCGGTACAGGAGGCGAAGAGACTGCGGCCGGACGTGGTGCTCGCGGACATCCGGATGCCGAAGCTCGACGGCCTGGAGGTCACGCGGCAACTCGCCGGCCAGTGCAAGGTGATCGTGGTGACCACCTTCGACCTGGACGAGTACGTGCACACGGCCTTGCGGCACGGTGCGGCGGGCTTCCTGCTCAAGCGCTCGGGGCCGGTTCTGCTGATCGAGGCGGTCAGGGCGGCGATGGCCGGGGACGCGTTGATCAGTCCGCAGGTCACTGTGCGGTTGTTGCAGCACATGGCGCTGCCGGGTGCCGCCCCTGTGCCGGGGTCCGCGGGCGGGGCAGGCGTGCCGGGCCCTTTGATAGCCGGCCCGGTGGAAGAACTGACCGAGAGGGAAAAGGAGATCGCTGAGCTGGTGGCCGATGGAGCGACCAACGCCGAGATCGGCGCCGGGCTCTTCATCTCACCGGGAACGGTGAAGAACCACCTCGCCAACATCCAGCGCAAGCTCGGTGCCCGTAACCGGGTGGGCATCGCGGCCTGGGTGTGGGAACAGGCAGTCGGCAACCGGTAGCCGGCCCCTGGCCCGAAGGGCGAGAGCGGAACGACGGAGGCGGCCTGAGCCAGGGCGCGGCCCGAGAGCGAGAGGGAGGCAGGGCAGAGGAGGAGGCGGGCCGAGGGATTCGAGGGCCGCAGCGGGAAGTTGGGCCTGCCCTACACGGGAGGCGGAGCCGCGAGGGCGGCGGGTTGAGCGGAGGCGGAGGAGGAGGGCAGGCCCCCAGGGGCCCACAGGCTGCCAGGGCTGCGAGCGCGCAGCAGCCCCGCGTGGGGACCGGCCGGCCCAGCGCAGGTGACACCGGCAGCAGGTGGGCAACCCTGGCGCGGGCGGCGGGCGGCGGGCGGCGGGCGGCGGGCGGCGGGCGGTGGGCGGGTGGGGGGGAGGGGGAGGGGAGACCCCCACGACAACATCGCGCGCTTGTGAACAAAGGGTCAAGCAAGCGTTCCTCCCCCCACCACCCCTCCGAGTGAGCCGCTATAACACGTCAACATGACTCCCCGAAATTTGCTATCCCCGGAGCATAGTTGATATAGGAATGCGCCCCCGACCAGCCGCTTCCAAGATAAATGCGACTACTTGTGACCATTTGACTCCTTTGCGTTGACAACTCTGGGCATGTTCACATTCGCCACCATTCACATGGTGTCGTAGATCACAAAGATGACGTTGAACTGCGTGTCGCAGATCACAAGCCACCGGGCATAGGATGCGCTCGTTCCAGGCTTTGTGAACTGCCTCACATGAGGTGGATCTCGGGAACTGGAACGCGGGTTCACCTCAGTGTGACCCGCCGGTTCCGATCTGCAGTCAAGGACGACTGGACGGAGGGAGCGGGGGCTATGAATGCCTACGCGCCGATCCTCGTACTCGGTGCCATCGCGGCGGCGTTCGCGGTCGGTTCCGTCGTGATGGCCTCACTCACCGGCCCCAAGCGCTACAACCGGGCCAAGTTGGAGGCGTACGAGTGCGGCATCGAGCCGACCCCGCAGCCCGTGGGCGGCGGTCGGTTCCCGATCAAGTACTACCTGACGGCGATGCTCTTCATCGTCTTCGACATCGAGATCGTCTTCCTCTACCCCTGGGCGGTGACCTTCGACTCCCTGGGGCTCTTCGGGCTGGTCGAGATGCTCCTGTTCATCGCCACCGTCTTCGTCGCGTACGCCTACGTCTGGCGCCGCGGCGGCCTGGAGTGGGACTGAGGCAGGGGTGGCGCCGCCGCCCTTGTGAACGAGCGGACAAGCTCGGACGGGCCGGACGTTCCCCCGGACGCTCCGCGGGCGCATCGCCGGACGTACCAGAGGACTTGAGGGCATTGAGAGGGATCTGATGGGAATCGAGGAGAAGCTGCCGAGCGGCTTTCTGCTCACGACCGTGGAGACGGCCGCCGGCTGGGTGCGCAAGGCGTCACTCTTCCCGGCCACCTTCGGTCTGGCCTGCTGCGCGATCGAGATGATGACCACCGGTGCCGGCCGCTACGACCTGGCCCGGTTCGGGATGGAGGTCTTCCGGGGCTCCCCCCGGCAGGCCGATCTGATGATCGTGGCGGGCCGGGTGAGTCAGAAGATGGCCCCGGTGCTGCGCCAGGTGTACGACCAGATGCCCAATCCGAAGTGGGTCATCTCGATGGGCGTCTGCGCCTCCTCCGGCGGGATGTTCAACAACTACGCGATCGTGCAGGGCGTCGACCACATCGTCCCGGTGGACATCTACCTGCCCGGTTGCCCGCCCCGCCCGGAGATGCTGATGGACGCCATCCTGAAGCTGCACGACAAGATCCAGCACGAGCCGCTGGGCGTGAACCGGCGCCGCGCCGAGGAGTTGGGCGAGGCCCTGGCTCTCAAGGCGACCCCGATCAGCGAAATGCGGGGGCAGCTGCGATGAGCGAACAGGTACCCGAGACCCGCCGCGAGCAGCCGCCCCGGGAGATCCCGGTCGAGGTGGTCGGCCGCCGGCAGGGCATGTTCGGTGCCGAGGGCACCGGCGACACCTCCGGCTTCGGCGGCCTGGCCGCCCCGATCGTGCTGCCCGGCCCGAGCGAACGCCCGTACGGCGGCTGGTTCGACGAGGTCGCCGACGAGTTCGAGGGCGCGCTGGAGGAGCAGGGCCTGGACCCGGCCGAGGTGGTCGAGAAGACCGTGGTCGACCGCGGCGAGCTCACCTTCCACCTCGACCGCACCCACCTGTTGAAGGCGGTGCGCATCCTGCGCGACGACCCGGCGCTGCGCTTCGAGCTGTGCCTGGGCGTGAGCGGGGTGCACTACCCGGGCGACCGGGGCCGCGAGCTGCACGCGGTCTACCACCTGCGCTCGATCACCCACGGCCGGCTGATCAGGGTGGAGGTCACCGCGCCGGACGCCGACCCGCGGATCCCCTCCGTGGTGAGCGTCTATCCGACCAACGACTGGCACGAGCGCGAGGCCTACGACTTCTTCGGCCTGGTCTTCGACGGCCACCCGGCGCTCACCCGGATCATGATGCCGGACGACTGGCTGGGCCACCCGCAGCGCAAGGACTACCCGCTCGGCGGCATCCCCGTCGAGTACAAGGGCGCCCAGATCCCGGCTCCCGACCAGCGGAGGTCGTACAGCTGATGAGTACTCAGCACTACGAGGAAGCAGACGCCCGCGAGACCACCGAGGGCCGGGTCTTCACCGTCACCGGCGGCGACTGGGGCGAGGTGGTCGAGGCGGTCGGCCGGGCCGACGACGAGCGCATCATCGTCAACATGGGCCCCCAGCACCCGTCCACCCACGGCGTGCTGCGGCTGATCCTGGAGATCGACGGCGAGACGGTGAAGGAGGCCCGCTGCGGCATCGGCTACCTCCACACCGGCATCGAGAAGAACATGGAGTTCCGCAGCTGGGTCCAGGGCACCACCTTCGTGACCCGGATGGACTACCTGACCCCGCTGTTCAACGAGACCGCCTACTGCCTGGCGGTCGAGAAGCTGCTCGGCATCACCGAGGACGTCCCGGACCGGGCCGGCGTCATCCGGGTGATGATGATGGAGCTCAACCGGATCGCCTCGCACCTGGTCTGCCTGGCCACCGGCGGCATGGAGATCGGCTCCACCACCCTGATGATCTACGGCTTCCGGGACCGCGAGCTGATCCTGGACGTCTTCGAGCTGGTCACCGGCCTGCGCATGAACCACGCGTACGTCCGCCCCGGCGGCCTGGCCCAGGACCTGCCTCCCGGCGCCGTCGACCAGATCCGCGAGGCGGTCCGCACCTTCCGCTCCCGGATGCACGAGTACGACAAACTCGCCACCGGCAACCCGGTGTTCAAGGCCCGACTGGTCGACGTCGGCTTCCTGGACCTGGCCGGCTGCCTGGCCCTGGGCGCCACCGGCCCGATCCTGCGCGCCACCGGCCTGCCGCACGACCTGCGCAAGACCG